>JAQIBO010000198.1 GCA_027859055.1 Spirochaeta sp. | reverse complement strand
CGAGAGGCGATTATCGTTTCCGAGCATTTCAGCACCAGTTTTGTCAGTGAACTGCTTGATGAATATTTTAACGATCTCCTCGAATCGATCGTCAGTCCGCTTCCCCTGCTGTCGGTCGTAAACGCTGAGTTTGAGGCGTTTCCCACGGAAGTCCTGACCGCAATCCCGCCGGACGAACTCGCCCGGGAATACAGCACCGAGACGGAACCGGAAACTCCCCTGTCAATTCCAAGCCTCGACGCGGAGCGCCTTCTCGTGACGCGCGGTAATCTCCGCCCGTTTGTCACGGTCTCGATTCTGAAATTACGCTACTACCTCAGTAACACCTCCCTCCTGGAGGTTCTGGCGCGGTTTCTTGACACCAGCCTGATCGCGCTGAAGCAGAAGGTTGCAGGAAAAGAACCGGCGGTGTGGCTCTCGGTAACCAAGACGATTATCGATAAACGTAAAGAGATCGATGCAATGCGGAACGTGAGCATCGATGTGAACTTTTACCACGCCGCATGGCTTCTCCGCCGCCTGTTGGAGTCCCAGATCAAGGAAGCGGAACAGAAGCGGAAAGATTCGGAGAACCGGCAGCTTGACCTGGAGGCGATTTCAATGGCGGTAAAAGAGTCGCCGGAAGGGTGGATGGAGCAGGATCAGCTCAGCCGCACTCTGGAAACCCTCCAGGACAAGTACGGTGACTCCTTTGACTCGTTTCGGGAGGAGTTCTACGAGCGATACGTGCACTCCCACGGAAAAAACAGTCTGCCGAAAGTCGTTCTCCTTGAAAACCGCTATATTCATCGGGACCGCGTTTTCCCCCTGTTACACGCCTATTTCCGCGAGCAGGAGGAACAACTCAAGCTCACCTTTCTCAATCGGATGGAAACGCAACTCCGCACGGGGAACGTCGGTGGCGATACCTCGTTTGTCGACCTGGACAGTTTTGAGGCCGCAATTCTTCAGGAGATCCGCCGGCAAAACGCGTTTCTG
Organism: Spirochaeta sp.; assembly: GCA_027859055.1. Lineage (GTDB taxonomy): Bacteria > Spirochaetota > Spirochaetia > DSM-27196 > Alkalispirochaetaceae > Alkalispirochaeta. The sequence continues at coordinate 2,234 of JAQIBO010000198.1, read as the reverse complement.
GCGGCGCTTATTGAAAAGCCCGCAGTCCTTGCGGAGGGGATGATACTCCACGCAAAACAGAACAAACTGGTAAAGGACGTAGCCGAACTGAAACAGCGCCTGTCCGTCTATTTCAACCCGGAGTCGATGAAGCCGCTGCCGCTGTACGAGTGGTTCAACCTGCGGCTGATCGACATCTTTGAGATCGCGTTTGAACGGTTACCGATTCTGCGACGCATATGGATTCGTCTCACCGGCAAGTACGAGAGTTTCCGCAGCAGGTACGTCAGCCAGAGCGCGATCCGCAGGCAGGAGCACCCCGCGGCCGGTACCGGCGCTTCCCGACCCGACCCGCGACACGACCTCCCGGAACCGGGGTCGGCGCGTGGCCGGCGCCCACAATCGGCATCGGCGCAAGGCGTCAGCCGCAACTCACGCAGGAGCTCCGGCGGTGGTGACCGCGGTGAGTCACGAAGATCATCAGCCCAATCGACGGCAAAAAAACCCGTCCTGTCCGCCGAGGCGGAGGCACGGAAACGCGCCTATACCAAAAAACAGGTAGACAGCGCGTGGCAAGAGTTCGGCACGTCGATCAAGAAAGACGATTGAAGATTCCGGAATTCAACGCGTCGGAGAGTACGAGTTGCCCGGTGGTTGAGCGGGTAACACCCCGGAAGAGAACCCCGTCTGTCATCCAGCAGCCGCGGCACGCCTGGGAGCGCTGTTTCCGCAACACAAAATCGAATACCGTCACCTGCGTTCCCCGGTGCAGACTGACCCGTTGAATCGCAACCCCGTCGCCGAGAATCAGTGGCGCATAATCAACGTAGTCGTAATCGAGCATGACCGTGTACGGGGCTGTCCTGATCATCCCCGCAAACCGGGGAAGTGGACCAGTGGCCGCCCGATTAGTGGGGCTTGCGAAACGGAACGCGATCCCGATACCCTCATCTGACGCCGAGTTGTTACCCAGCGCCTGAAGCTGGATCTCTACAACCTCACGCGGGGCCAGAGTGGGATCCGGTTCGCGACCACGCACATCCGAAAGCGGGTCCTGTGTGCTTGCGCACGCGCCGAGAACGACGGTCACAACACCGAGGAGTACACCGACGTGAATACGTCTATTGTTTAGTACCGATGTCATGAATACAAGATACGAACGAACCGATGAGACTGCAAGCGCACATACTGCCGACATCGTCATCGTCGGCACCGGGATTCACGGTATGCACCTGTCCACGCGTATCTCCGCCGATCCCGTGTTGCGGCAACGCGTAATCCGAACAGTCGACCCCGCCGATGAGCCGTTTGCTCTCTGGATGCGCCGAACAAAAAACTGCGGAATGAACTACCTCCGGTCGCCCGCCAGCCACGGGCTGAGTGCGACGTTACCGCGGATTCGCCGGTTTGCCCGGGATCGCCACCGGGAAGACGCGTTTATTCCTCCCTACCACCGCCCTGCCCTGTCTCTTTTTAACGATCACATCCGCGAGGAAGCAGCATGTATCGACGAACTCCGTGCTCACGTCACCGGGCAAGTTACCGCGATAGATCAGGTCCACGACCGCTTCAATCTCACGATAACAACCCGGACGGGCCATACCGAATCGATTACTGCGGTGACGGTGATCCTCGCCGTCGGTAATCCGCCGCCGCATATTCCGCAACCGTTCCGCCGCGCGCACCGCAGCGGCGGCGGAGGCCCGGAGCTCCCGATATTTCACGTCTACGATACCGCGTTTGACATCGAAAGGATCGGGCCCGCATCACGGGTGGCGATCGTGGGGGGCGGTATCGCCGGCGCCCACCTGGCGCTCAACCTGCAACGGCGCGGCGCTTCCGTTGACATCTGGAATCGCGACCCCTTTTACCCCGCTCAGTTCGACAGCGACCCGTGCTTTATCGGCCCCCGCTGCGGAGACGATTTCCGGGAACAGCCGATCACCTCGCGCCGAGAGATCATCACCGACAGCCGACGTTCCGGAAGCGTGCCGCCGGATCTTTTTGATACGCTCATGCAGGCGCGCGAAATCGGCGAAATTGATATACTCTCCGCCGAGGTTCGTGCGGTGACGCCCAGGTCGCCCGACGCACCGGGCGCACAGCTGTCGTCTGCTTCAGACGGAGCAGGGAGTCCACAGGTGACGCTCACCGGTGAAGCGGTTTCCCGGAGCTACGATACGGTGGTGTTGTCCACCGGGTTCGCGGCGGGTCCACCGGCGGCGAAACTGATCGCCGATACCGCGAAAAAGCTG
>JAQIBO010000193.1 GCA_027859055.1 Spirochaeta sp. | reverse complement strand
CGGAGACCTGGTAGCGGATGCCCCGGAAGATCCGGATGTCTGGATCGACCCGGATGTCCTGGTCTTTTCCTACACCCCGGTGGAAGACCCGGAAGTGTACCGTGACGTCTGGGCAGAGTTCCTCGACTATCTTGCTGAGGAAACGGGAAAAGAGATTCAGTTCTTCCCGGTTCAGTCCAACGCTGCCCAGCATGAAGCGATGCGCGCCGGACGGCTCCACATTGCGGGATTCAACACCGGCAGCAACCCCCTGGCGGTTAACTGTGCCGGCTTTGTGCCGTTTGCCATGATGGCGGGCGCGGACGGTTCATTCGGATACGAGATGGAAATCATCACCCACGTCGACTCGGACATTTCAGAGGTTGAAGACATAAAGGGACAGACGCTTGCGTTCACATCCCCCACCTCCAACTCCGGCTTCAAGGCACCGAGCGCCCTCCTGAAAGGTGAGTTTGGCATGATCGCCGACGAGGACTTTGACACCACCTTTTCCGGTGCCCACGACGCATCAATTCTCGGTGTTGCCAACCGTGACTACATGGCCGCTTCGGTTGCCAATTCGGTTCTTGCCCGCATGATCGACCGTGAACTGGTAGACCGCGCCAATCTGCGGACCGTCTACAAATCCCAGACGTTTCCCACTACCGGGTATGGTCACGTGTACAACCTCCACCCCGACCTTGCCGAAGACATTCGCGACGCGTTTTTCTCCTTTGACTGGGAAGGAACGGCACTGCAGGAGGAGTTCAGCCGCAACGGCGAGTCCCAGTTTATCCCGATCACCTACGAAGAATACTGGGCCGTTATTCGCACGATCGATGCCGCCAACGGTGTAACCTACGACTGCAACTGACGAGTTATCAAATCAAGGATATTGAGTGCTTGCAATTCAAGATCTTTCAAAAACGTACAACACCGGAGACCGGGCGCTCCGAGGGGTCAGCCTCTCGGTTGCGCGCGGTCAGATGGTAGCGCTCATCGGACCGTCCGGAGCAGGGAAAAGCACCCTGCTCCGCTGTATTAACCGGCTGGTAACCCCGACCGCCGGTTCCATTCGGGTGGATGACGTGGATATGGCCACCCTGAACGGCCGGACGCTCCGGCACGCCCGTTCGCGGATCGGAATGATTTTCCAGGAATACGCCCTGGTGGAACGCCTCACCGTCCTGGAGAACGTCCTGTCGGGGAAACTGGGAACGATGCCGCTGGGGCGGAGTCTGTTGCGCCGCTACGCCTCCGCCGATGTGGAGCGGGCGGTGCGCCTTCTCACGGAAGTAGGGTTGGCCTCACAGTTCGAAAAACGGGCGGACGCGCTCTCCGGCGGCCAGCGCCAGCGGGTGGGCATCGCCCGTGCGCTGATGCAGGACCCGGCGTTGCTGCTGGTGGATGAACCGACCGCCAGTCTGGACCCCAAGACGGCGCGACAGATCATGCGCCTGATCCACGCCGCCGGAGAGGAACGCAACCTCCCGGCGAAGATCACCCTTCACGACGTACCTCTCGCGCAACTCTTTTCGGACCGCATCATCGGCCTTCGTGACGGTCTGATCGTCTTTGACGGGGCGCCCACGGAACTTACCGATGACCGGTTGACCGAGATTTACGGCGAAGAGGACTGGAACGCGACGGTCGATACCGACGGAGAAAACGCGTCGGACAACCGCGAGGAATCACGGCACCGGCTGGACGCGTTGGAAGAGCGAATCGATGTCTGACCTCGGCACGGAGACCACCGGCCTGGCGCTTTCACGAGATGGAAGCTGGCATCCCCCGGGTCTGATCGGAAACCGCTGGCTGCGCTATGCGTTGTGGGCGGCGGTGGTCGCATACCTCCTGGTGGGTATCGGCTCGATCGACGTGCGCTGGGAGCGCGTGATGATGGGAATGGAGCGCGCCGGACGATTTGTCGCCGGTTTCGCGCGCCCCGATTTCGTCTCCCGCGGAGAGGTCATCCGCGACGGCATCGTCGAGAGTCTCACGATGACCGTGGTGTCGACGGTGCTGGGAATCATGGTGTCTGTTCCGATCGCCCTCGGCGCCGCCCGGAATATCGCCCCCACGCCGGTGTATCTGCTGTGCCGGGGAATCATCACCCTCTCCCGCACGTTTCAGGAAGTGATTATCGCGATTCTCTTCGTGGCGATGTTCGGGTTCGGGCCGTTTGCCGGGGTTGTGACTCTCGCATTTGCTACGATCGGATTTCTGGCCAAGCTGCTTGCCGAGGATATTGAAGAGATAGATCCGGTTCAGCTGGAGGCGATTCGCGCCACCGGAGCGGGGTGGATACAGACGGTTTCTTACGCGGTGCAGCCGCAGGTGATGCCGCGGTTGATCGGGTTGTCCCTCTACCGCCTGGATATCAACTTCCGTGAGTCCGCTGTTATCGGCATCGTCGGAGCAGGTGGCATCGGCGCCGCCCTCAACACTTCGTTTTCGCGGTACGAATACGACACCAGCGCGGCGATTCTGTTGGTGATTATCGCGATCGTGCTCATTGCGGAGCATCTCTCCGGACTGATCCGCCGGCAGGTGGCGTGAGGAACCTGGTATGCCGATTGTTCAAGCCGATAATACGATCTGGAGCTTTGTCTGGGACGCCCCGCGGCAGGCGGCGAGCATTCTGTCGCGCATGGTGCCGCCGCGGCTGAGCTATGCCAGTGAATTGTGGGGGCCTCTGTGGGACACAATTCTCATCGCCACCTTTGGAACGATCGGGGCGATTTTCCTGGCGGTTCCCGTGGCGTTTTTCGCCGCGCGGAACACGTCCCCGGCACGGGGTGTGTTGCGGCCGGTTGCGCTGTTTGTGATCGTTGCATCCCGCTCGGTGAACTCTCTTGCCTGGGCGCTGCTGCTGGTCACCATCGTGGGACCGGGCATCCTTGCGGGCATGATCGCAATCGTGTTCCGGTCGATCGGGTTTATCGCCAAGCTTCTGTACGAGGCGATCGAGGAGATCGACCCGCGACAGGTGGAGGCGGTCCGGGCGACGGGAGCACACCCGTTGCAGGTGCTGCGCCTGGCCATTCTTCCGCAGGTGATTCCCGCCTTCGCCGGAATCACCGTCTACCGGTGGGACATTAACATCCGCGAGTCAACGGTCCTCGGTTTGGTCGGCGCCGGCGGAATCGGGCTTCAGCTTCAGGCATCGATTAATGTGCTTGCGTGGCGCAACGTCGCCGTGGTGTTGCTGCTGATACTGGTCACGGTGGTGTTCAGTGAATGGCTCACCGCCCGGGTTCGGCGCGCGGTTATCTGATCCCCCTCTTCGTCAGCTTTCGGGTATGGCGCTAAAATTGACCGGTGTGATACCATTGCCCCATGATCAAAGGACGAGAAAATCCTCAGGACACAAAACTTCAGGAAAATATGGACCGTGTCCGGTATAAGATAGCCGTGATGAGCGGTAAGGGTGGCGTCGGGAAGTCCACGGTCAGCACTAATCTCGCGTGGGCGCTGGCGATGCAGGATCTGCAGGTCGGCCTTCTTGACGCGGACATTCACGGTCCCAATCTTCCCACAATGCTGGGAATCACGGAAGAACGGTTTACCGGTACGGACCACGAGATCGAGCCGATTGAAGTACTCAGTACCCTGCGCGTTGCCAGCGTTGCCAATATCGGCTATGAACGCGACGCGGCGCTGATCTGGCGCGGACCGATGAAACTGGCGCTGATCAAGCAGTTTCTCGCGGATGTGGTGTGGGGTGATCTGGACTATCTGGTCCTCGATACCCCCCCGGGAACCGGTGACGAGGCGCTGACGATCGGTCAGGAGATCAAGCCGATGACGGGAATCGTCATCGTGACAACGCCGCAGGACGTTGCACTTCTGGACTCCCGCAAGAGCGTCGACTTCGCGTCAAAGCTGAAGATTCCGGTGATCGGCATTATCGAGAACATGGCCGACAGCGACGAGTTCAAGATGTTCGGAAGCGGCGGTGGCGAACGGGCCGCAGAGGAGCTGGGTGTTCCGTTTCTCGGGCGTGTGGCCCTGGACCCGCGGATGGTCACTTCCGGAGACACGGGCCGTCCGTTTCTCGCCGACTATCCGGATGAGGTTGCGGGTACGCAACTGCGCGGTATCGTCGACCGGATTATCACCTATTGCAAGGGAGTGAACGGGTAGTCGTGCGCAAACGCTACGGTAAGTCTCAGTCCGGGGCGATCGTTCAGACCGCGGATGTGTATACACAGGACGAGCTCGGGATAGACCCGCGCGATCTCGACCATGACGCGGTGAAGGTGGTACGCCGCTTGCGGCGATACGGGCACGATACCTACATCGTGGGTGGCGCAGTGCGCGATCTTCTCCTGGGGAAAAAGCCAAAAGATTTCGACGTTTCCACCGATGCAACGCCCAGTCAGATTCGGAAACTGTTTCGCAACAGCCGCATAATCGGAAAGCGATTCCGCCTTGCCCATCTCCTGTTTCGCGACAAGATAATCGAGGTGTCGACGTTTCGCAGCCAGGATTCCGAGGGGTTCAAGAACGTGTTCGGCACGATCGACGAGGACGTGCTGCGCCGGGACTTCACCGCCAACGCGCTCTTTCTGAATCCCGAGGATAACACGGTAGTCGACTACGTCGGCGGGGTTCGGGATATACAAAACCGCGTGTTGCGCCCGGTTATTCCGCTGGACCGGATATTTGTCGAAGACCCGGTGCGGATGATCCGCGCGTGCAAATACGCGGAAACGGGGGCGCTGAAGATTCCGTGGGGTGTTCGACGCCGGATTCGCAAAGACCGGCATCTGCTCGCCGAGACCGCCTCAAGTCGCATGACCGAAGAGGTGTTCAAGATCCTCAACAGCGGCCACGCCGCGGGAATTATAACGCGACTGTTGGATATGGGGCTCTTTTCCGCGATGGTTCCCGCTGCGGCGACGCGCGCACGGGAGCAGCGGGGTTTCCGGGAGGCGCTTATCTCACGCCTGGAGCTTCTGGACACGAAGCGGCGCGAACGGGGTGCTCTGGACCGCGCGGATCTGCTCGTGTTTTTCGTGTCCGACTATCTGTTGGATCACAGTCCCGTCGCCGACCAGCAGCGAATCCCGTTTCGTGACGCCTATTACGCGGTGAAAGAGTTTCTCTCTCCGGTGACGCCGGCAAACAAAGAGGTTGAGCAGGCGATTAACGTGATCTTCCAGAACAAGGGGCGCCTGTTACACGACGACGTGCCGGCGCACCTTGAAAAGCGCGGCTCCGGGCGCCCGCGCCGACGGCGTCGTCGGCGCCGCAGTGGTGGCGGCGGTCACGGCGCCGGAACGGGAACCGCCTCCGAGTCGGCGGGAAGGGAATCGGGCCGGCCCGAAGGCGGCCGGGAGTAGCTCCGACGGAGCTCAGGGTGCCTGTTTCGCGCCGGGCCCGTTATTGTTCAGCCGCGGATTCTGACCAGCAGATCTTCCGCTCTGTCGCGATATGACGGGTCGCTCTGAACGGTCTCTTCCAGAAAGGAAACCGCGTCGTCAAAGCGGTTGTCCGCGTAGGCGTTTACCCCCAGCGCGTAGAGGGTGAGCGCCTCTTCAGCTCCGGTGGCGATCGCCTCCTGATAGTAATAATCCGCCAGCCCGTAGTTCTGTCGCCGGTAGTTAATCAGTCCCAGGTAGTAATACGGCACGTAGTTGTCTTCTTCCAGGCGAATCGCCTGAACAAACGCCTGCTCCGCCGTCGGAAGATCTTCATTCTCATACGCCGCGAGGCCGTGGGTGATCCAGCCGCGAAAGCTGCGGCGACCGTCAAGATAGGCCAGAAAATCGGTTGTCAGCTCGGTCTGGTCAACCCAGCGAAACGCGGACCGGTAGACCGTCTCGATGTTTTCCGCGAGGTCCGCTTCCGCATCCAGGGCGCTGAGACTGTCCCAGAGAATCCGGTTCACATCCGGGTCATCCGCGTTGAGAAAAAAGCTGATCATGCCCCACGCCTGGGGGTAAAACGTATCAAGTTGTTCCTGTGCGGCGGCAGGGGTTATCGCAAGCATCTGCCCGAGGGGGATCGGATCGTAGTCGGTCTCACCGGCGACGATATCTTTCAGTGTATCCAGCCACGCGAGGTTTTCGTGGTAGATCGCCGTGTCAAAGTCCGGGTCGTAGACCGACCGTTCGTAGTACACGGCAAACCCCTCACGAATCCACAGCGGCGGGTGTGGAACAAACGCCCGGAGAAACTGAACGAAACTCTGGTGAATCATCGACTGGTTCAGCGAGGTATCTTCACTGTGATAACCGACCAGTTCGCTCTTGGCCGCGTCGCGGTAGTGGAGGTAAACGAACCCCTGACGGCGCTCGCCGATGAGACGCCGAAGATAGGCGTCGTAGCGGTCGCGATCCGCGAAAATACGGACGCGGAGCGGTTCCTCGAGCGTCTCCAGTGGAAACCGGAACTGCTGGTTGTACAGACGGAGAAGCGCCTCAAGCCGGGCGGCTGTCTGGGTCGCGTGGGTCTCGCCGACCTCCGAGATGATCCGATACGAATCCGATTCCGCCTCGAAGCTCTCTTGCGCTCCCAGTGAAACGGTCAGCGCTATGAAAAGAACCGCCACCGCTGTGAGCAGAGCAAAACCGTTGGTTGCGTGCTTCATCGTTTGCCTCCGGGTTTATTGTATTGGGCCTCAGTTACATTATCAATCACAATATTGAGCTCATCGATGATGATGCCCGCAAATCGCTCCACATGTTCCAGGATGTACTGCTGGAGGCTGTAAATGCTGCCCTTCAGTTCCAGCCGATAGGGGACACGGACATGAACATCGATTCGATACCCGCGCTGGTCGGATTTGATGTTGACCCTGCTGATCTCGATGCCGGGGGAGAATTCAGCCACGCAGTGCATGATCATCTGGGTGAGTGCCGCTTCGCTCATCGTCACGGTGCCCTTGTCGCTGAACGCCGGGCGCACCACCGTTTTTTCGTACGCTTTGTCCTGCAGCAGGAGCCCGAGGCCGCGGCGCCAGATAACCTTTATGGAATCGCCCATAATGCGGGGGTAGTTGCGGTGCACCTCGATGGAGGGAACCGGTATCACGTGGCGACCCTGCGTTTTGCGGTGGTTGATCGCCGTTTCGATCTCCCCGGCGGTCGCGATCTCTTCAATGTGGATAATCCGTTTCGGCTCGGGAATTTTCAGCGTTTCCGCAATTTTGCGTACCATCCGGTCCGATGTGCCAAGGATGAGAATTCGTTTGAACTGGGATTTTTCGATCGCGTGGCGTACGGAGCGGCGATGCTCCTTCTCCGTAAAGAGGGCGGTTCGAACCGCCGCCATATACGCCGCTTCCTTTTTTGCCGACTTTCCGGCGATGATCTTCTGGTCCTCGATCAGCAGTCCGTCGTCAATCAGGAGGGTGATCGCGTACTTTTCCATCACCAGGCGCGCCCGGAAACTCTTGCCGGTGCCGCTTTTTCCGACCAGGGCAAAGACCTGAACACCCCGGAATCGCCAGATCAGATGGGAGAATAACTTCCTCATACACGTATTGTAGCGCCCGCGGGGCATCCGGTACAGGCGAGGGGTATCAGTTCATTGAGGCGGTGTTCGATCGCCGTCAGGTCTCCAAAGCGCGTCCGCAGCAGGCCGTACGTGGCGGATGCCAGGGGAGCGGTCCAGACGTGGGCCGGCGCACGGGTGGCAAACAGCGCCGCGTGCAGGACGTAGTCGTGATCATCCGAGGCGGGACCGCCGTACTTCGTATCCCCGAACAACGGAATGCCCAGCGCCGCAGCGTGGCAGCGGACCTGGTGGGTTCGCCCCGTTTCCGGCACCGCCGCGACAAGCCCCGTTTGTTTGTCCGCGGTGAAACCCAACGGGAAAAAGCGGGTCCGCGCGGTGGAAAAGCGGAGGCGCCGCAGCGCGGGGTCGCTCGCCGGTCCGTCTTCCGGCTCAACGACGGCGGTGCGACTGGCTCGGTTATAGGCCAGGCGCCGGTCAACCTCGGTACTGCGCGGAAGGTATCCCGATACCAGAGCAAGGTAGATCTTTGAGACGGTGCGGCGCCGGAGTTGCTCGGTAAGATCCCGGGCACCCGCGGTGGACAGGGAGAAAAGCTGTACCCCGCTGGTGTTGCGGTCCAGCCGGTGAATCGGTCCGGGCCGGAAACTGAGACTGTCGGACCACCATCCGGCGCCGCGAGCAACGACGCGGAGGATCTCGTCAAGGCCGCCCTCGCCGTGACTGGCCAGTCCCTGCGGCTTGTTCAGGGCGATCCAGTCGTCGGACCGTTCCAGAATGGGGACGGACCATTCGCCGCTGACGATTCGGTTTTCCGTCACGTGCGCCTGCGGTGGCGGGGAACGCCGCCGCGGTGCAGCGGGAAGAGCGGGAGATTTCCCGCCGGCCACCGGATCGGCGTCGCGTCCGGTGTCTTCCCAGTCGGGAATACGTACGCGGTCGCCGGTTTCCACGCGGGTGTCGTTTTTCACACGCTTTCCGTTTATGCGGATATCGCCCCGGCGTACCGCACCGGCGATCGCCCCGGGGGGGACCGCGGGGTATGCTTTGCGGAGAACGCGGTCAAGGCGGCGCCCGTTGTCGTCCTCAGCTATCGTTTCTTCGGTCATTATGCGCAAGTGTAGTCGGAAGCGGTTGTCTTGACAAAGGGTCATAGCAGCGTGGAAACTGCAACGGTGCAGAGCCAGGTTGCAACATACGTGTATTCTATGCTCTCGAGTCGTGTCTTCCTCTCGGCGTTTTTCAGCTGGTTTCTTGCGCAGTTCATCAAGATGCTGGTGGACCAGCTTCGTGGCCGCGCGCAGGGGTCGCGGGACATGCTGACCACACTCCTGTGGCGGACCGGCGGTATGCCCTCCAGTCATTCGTCCCTCGTTACCGGTCTGGCCACCACGATCGGCGTTCAGAACGGGGTGAGATCCGCCATTTTCGTGATGTCCCTGTTTTACGGAGGCCTCATTATCCGCGATGCCCTCGGAGTCCGCCGGGCAGCGGGAGTGCAGGCGCGGGAACTCAATCGGATCGGCCTGCAGCTGGCCGACCGGTTTGATATCGAATTTCATCCGGTAAAAGAGGTCAGTGGCCATACACCAAGTGAGGTGTTCGTCGGGGTACTCCTCGGATTTTTTACCGGGTTGGCGTTCAGCCTTCTTTGAGCGGCCCATTACCGATGCGACGTTCCGGTCTGGTTTCCCTGGTTGTATTCACTCTGCTCACCGCCGGCGCCGCCGCAACGATGGCGGCGCTTTCCGACGTTGCCTTTGAACGCTCCGGGTGGCAGGCGTTCGACGTTGTGGTTGTTCCCGATACCGTTCCCCTTGAAGATCTCCATCTTGCGCTGGATACAGCCGGTCTGGCCCCGATTAACGCCGTCAACGCGACGATCCGGCTGGAAGATTTCAACGGCCAGGCGGAGATGCCGATCGCCGATCTCTCCCGCCGATTTGATGATGCGGATCCGCGCCTCGACCCGTTTGCCCGGTCGGTGATGCGGCTGTTCTATACGCGTCAGGGGGATGCCGGTTCGCACATCATTTACCTTCCCCGCTCATCGTCGATGATTCGGCGGTACAGAACGATCGACGCGGCGCTTGACGGAGTTCCGTTCTACCTCGCGGGGTGGCAGCCGATGGCGCGCGTCCTCAGCGCGATCGCGGCGTTTCTGATCCTCTCTGGAGTGGTGGTCACCGCCCGCCGGCGTCCGGCGCTCTCCTCGACAATCGCGATCTTCGCCGTGGCGTACGTATTTCTGCAGGGTCCGGGGGCGTTTGTCGGCGGTGTCCTCACGGCGATCGCCGTGATGTACGCGGTGCAGTTGGCGCGACCACTGGAACGGGAGTGGCTGCTCCATCGCGGCCGAATCACGTTGCATGAGGATCACGCTCGCGTTCTGGTACTGCTCGCGGGGGGCATCGCTATTTCAGCGACAAGCGTCGCTATGACCGCACCTGATCCAACCGCCCGCATCGCCGCCTACGCCGCATTCGGGCTTTCTCTGTTCGGCGCCTATGCAACGGCGATTGTAGTGGAGCGGATGCGCCTGTACCGCAGAGAGCACCGCCTCTTTTCCCCGCGCCCGATTCTGGGCGAGACGTGGCGGTCACGTCGCCCGCCGCTGGAGGTGTTCCCCGGGCTCCGTGGTGCAGCGGCGGGGCTTGCGGTGGCGATTGTGGCGATCTATCTGTATACGGACAGTGATCTTTTTACGGGAACCACGTATATCCCGGTGCCGGAACATACGCTTGTGGAACCGGGGCCGATTGAGACGCCGCGCGACGGGGTCGATTTGCTTGACGCCGTATCCGTTATCGATCCGCAGCAGACCCCCCTGTCGGTTGCCGGGTTTCTTGCCCACCGCCGGTACCAGAGTTCCGTTTTGTTTGACGGGCGGTTCGCCACGCCGGCTGCTGATGAGGTGGTGACGCTGCGAAGATTCCGACGGGAGAACGGAACGATCTCCGCCTGGGAGGAAGAGCAGATCCGGTACGACGGTGCGTGGGTGCTGGCGCAATACGATGTCACCGAACCATCGGTGTATACGCTCTTCGTCCGTGAGGGCGGAGTGTTCTCCGTTGTTCCCCACCGACTTTTCGTGTCTCCCCTTCCGGCGCGGTTGATACCGGTGCAGATCATCCTGCTTTTTGTGGTTGTTTTCCCGCTTCTCCTCCGCTTTCGCTTGCCCTACCGCGACGGGATTGGTACGGTTGCAGTCGCATCAAGGAGTGAGCGCCGTTGAGTATTCTGACGCCGGGTGGAGCCGGTATTCGCCCCCAACATGAGAACTCGTCTCTGGAAACCGGCTTCTGGAACGCGGCGGTACCGTCAATGTGTGTGGTGCCGCTGCAACAGCACACCGGAAGCCGGATCGATCCGTTGGTACGGACCGGTGATTTTGTCCGCGAGGGCATGGTGATCGCCGAAAGCGACCGTCGTCTGGCACTTCCCCTGCACGCGCCGATTCCCGGTCGTGTTCGCAATATCGGGCGGGTACAGCTTTTTGACGGCACCTACAGCGCCGCGATGTCGATAGAGCTTGACGGTGAGTTTGACCGTCTCGGTAAGCATCTGGAGCCGGTTGCGTGGGCCGACCTCTCCCGGGACGAGCTTTTACAACGCATTCGCGCCGCCGGCGTCGTCTGCGGCCCCCGCTCTGCCGCACCGGCGCATCTGCTTCTGGGTCCCAAACGGCCTCGGGGTGACCGCGTCCTGGTGCTTGATCTGGCCGAGACGGAGCCGTATCTGACCGGCGGCGTCGAGCAGGCGGTGGCGGCGAGCGATGCGGTGCTGACGGGGTTGCAGATCGTTGCGGCAATCCTGGCGGCTGAACGCGTGCATATCGTGATTGCGCGGGGATACGCCCGCCGGCTTGAACGGTTGCGGCGTTCCGCCCGGGAGATCGGATACCGGGTGCACCGGGTGGCGCGGCGGTACCCCGGTATCACCGAAGCGTCACTGCGGTCTTTTGTTCGCCGAAACCACGTCGACGGCAACTCCGATGACGATCTGTTCGTGATCTCGCCCAACACCGCCTATGCGATCTACGAAGCGGTTGTGTTTGACAAGCCGCAGATCGATCAGGTGATCGCCGTTGGCGGGAGCGCTGTCCGCCGTCCCGCCCACGTCCGGGTGCGAATTGGAACCGCCATCGCCGATATTCTTGCGGAATGCGGCGGCCTGACCGCAGAACCGGCGCGGATTATCGCCGGGGGCCCCCTGACCGGGCGAGAGGTCGCCAATATCAACGCCCCGATTACCAAGACCACCGCCGCGGTGGTGGCGATGAAGCGGGAGGAGATCCACGTCGGCGGTGCGCAGGAACCGTGCATCGGGTGTGGAGCCTGTGCCCGGGCGTGTCCGGTGGAGCTGGATCCCCAGTTGCTGCACCGCTACATTCTTGCGGGCCAGACGGATGACGCCCGTACCGCGGGCCTTCCGGCATGTATCGAGTGCGGACTGTGCGCCCACGTCTGTCCATCCCGGATCCCGCTGGTCGACCGTTTTCGAGAGGTGAAACGGGTGCATCCCCTCACCGGGGACGGTGTGGTATGAGCTCCCGGGCTGTCTCGCCGTTTCCCCATACATTTCAGCCGGTGACGGTCCGCGGCATTTACATCAAGCTGACCGTCGCCCTTGTGCCGCTGCTCCTCTTCGGCATCTGGCGAGGTGGGCCGTCGGTGGTGATGACCTTTCTCGCCGCAATCGCGACCGGTGCGGTTGCGGAGTTTCTGGTTGACCTCTTTCGGACCGGCGCGGCTACCTCATCTCCGGTGAAGAACGGTCGTGTTCTCTACCTGATGGTGCTGCTGGCGGTACTGGTGCCGGCGCAGACCTCACCGGTTGTCGTGGCGATTGCGGCGGCGGCAACGGTTCTGATCGGCGTGTACCTGATGGGCGACACCGGTGTGTACTACGTCCATCCCGTGTTTATCGGCTTGATGGTCATTGCCGGCGGAGGAATCACCACGCTCCCCACCGCTGAGCCCACGGCGCTGGCCGCGCTCGCCCAGGTGGTGGCCGATTCGGGCGCCTATCAGGGAATGACCGATTCGGTGTTCGCTCCGCTGGGGATGCGCGTCCCTCCCGAGGCGATCGCCCTGCTCATCAACGTCGGCGATGCCGGCGCTGTCAGCGTCGGAGCTGCGCTGATACCCCCGTTGATCCTCGGGGCGCTGTTCGTCTTCGGGGAAGACCTCGTGCCGCCGACGGTTGTCGTGACGTTTCTTATCGGTGTTGTCGCCGTACTCTTTTTTGCCGAAGCCGACATTATCGATTTACTCGTACGCAGCAACGTTCTGATCGTTCTGGTATTTGCGCTTGCGGACCCGTCGGTCCGACCGATGCGTGCTGCGAGCATGGCCGTTTTCGGGGTCGCTTCGGGTGTCCTGTCGGCGGTGCTGCTGGTGACCTCCGGCGCGGCTGTACCGGTTATCACCGGAGTTGTCCTTGTCGCAACGATTCGACCGTTACTTGACC
The DNA here is from genome assembly GCA_027859055.1 of Spirochaeta sp. Classification (GTDB taxonomy): domain Bacteria; phylum Spirochaetota; class Spirochaetia; order DSM-27196; family Alkalispirochaetaceae; genus Alkalispirochaeta. The sequence continues at coordinate 18,065 of JAQIBO010000193.1, read as the reverse complement.
AGGTGCTGAGGCGACGATGAAACAGGAAGGGGCTGTCCGTTTTCTTAAAGTCGTTGGACTCCTCGTCGCTGCGGCGGCGGTCTTACTTGCGCTGCAGTTCCTGTTGAACGTCACCGGTGGTGAACGCCCCGATGTGGGCGTCGGAACCACGATGACGACCCGTTTCGAAGGGGAGGAGCTGTCATGAAGCAGGTCGGACGGTATATCGTCTCAAAAAACCCCGTCTGGACGGTACCGCTGGCGCTGCCGATCGTTCTGTTTGCCAGCCAATCGCCGGAATGGGCGGTGCTTTTCGGTGTGACGGTGGCTCTCGTTGTTCCCTTCGTGCATGTGCTCTCCTATTTTATGGAGTCGCACCTTCCGCGGATGCTGCGGATTATCCCGGTTCTGGTGATCGCCGGTACCGTTGTAACGATCGTCGAGTTGTTTGCGATACGTGCCGGCGTGGTACCATCGGATCGAATGCTGCTCATGTTACGGGCGGTCAGCGTGTCCGGTATCGTCATCTGGCCGACGATCCGGGCGCCCCGACGGGAACGGTTTGTGGATCGGATGCAGGTTGTGCTCGGCCTGACGATCGGTTTTGTTCTCGGCTTTGCGCTCTTTTCGTTGATTCGCTTTGGTATCGGGCAGGCCGGAATCGGGCTGGCGAACTCCGTTGCGATGGGGTTTTTCCTGCTGGCGGTCGGGCGGATGATCGCGATCGTCTCGGGATGGACGGGGGATGCGGCCCCGCGAAAGGAAATGCAATGAGCGCTTTGGCGATTATTCTGACCGCGTCGCTCGCCCAGAACGTCATCCTGGTGCATTACCTCGGCGTGTGGCCCCTTCCGGTGGTGTTGCAGTCGCCGCGTCGCGCGGTCTTCCTCTCCGCCTCGATTACCGTGGCGCTTGTGTGGGTCTCCGGGGTCTACTGGCTGATTCGGCGCGTTGTTATCGTGCCCCTCGGGGTTGAGGTGCTGGAGACGCTCGTGCTTACCACGATTCTGGCACTGTCCACCCTCGGGGCGATGCGGCTGGGCTCACAGATCGCGCCGTTTTACCGGAAGCGAATTATGCAGACCGTACCGGTGATCCTGATTAACACCACCGTGTTTGTCGTTTCGATGGGGCTTGCGCGATCGGTTGAAACGTACCCGCAGGTGCTCCTGGGCGCGGTTGCCGCAGGGGCAGGGCTCTTTTTTGCGCTGGTCCCGCTTGCCGCGGTGCGCGTCCACTTCGAACGAACCCAGTCGCCATCGTCGTTGCTGCGCGGTGACGTGTCGGTGTACCTGGCAACGGCGGTCATGGCACTGGCGATTCAACAGATCGACGTTCTGCTGCAACGCTTCCTTGTCCCGCTGTACTGATCTCTGCCTCAGGCGCGCCCTTGTACCGCCGTCTTGAACTCCGACGTCTCGTGAAACGTGACGCCCGGATAGTCCTTGATGTTTGAGTTGAGCACCCACGGCGATTCGGCGAGGTACACCGGCTTGTCGTCCTTGTCCCACACGATGTTGCGGTCGCGGTAGCGCATGAACTCTTCCAGCGCCGCCGGGGTATCCGCGGTAACCCAGCGCGCCACCGTGTACGGGAGCGGTTGCGTCCGCGCGGCGGCGCCGTACTCATGTTCCAGGCGGTAGGTGATGACATCGAACTGGAGCTCACCAACGGTCCCGACGATGAGGCGATTGCCGTTCTTGATCGTGAACAGCTGCGCTACACCCTCCTCGGTGAGCTGTTTGAGCCCCTTGTGAAACTGCTTGGAGCGCATCGGGTCCATATTGACCATCTCCCGGAAAATGGACGGTGAAAACGCGGGAATTCCGCGGAACTCGAGTTCCTCTCCATCGGTGAGGGTATCGCCGATCTTCAAGTCCCCCCGGTCGTAGAGCCCGACCACATCTCCGGGAAACGCCTCGTCGACGATCGTCTTTTTCTCCGCCATGAAACTGTAGGGGCTGGTGAAGCGGACCTGTTTGCCCTGTCGCACGTGGAGAAACTGCTTGGAGCGCTCAAACGTGCCGGAGCAGACGCGCAGAAAGGCGATGCGGTCGCGATGGCGCGGGTCCAGGTTGGCGTGGATCTTGAAGATGAATCCGCTGAACGTCGTTTCCACGGGATCCACGAAGCGCGTGTTTGTCGGCCGCGGTACCGGACGGGGGGCGATCGAGACAAACGTCTCGAGAAGCTCGCGCACACCGAAGTTGTTGAGGGCGCTACCGAAAAACACCGGCGCCTGGGTGCCCGCGCGGTAGTCCTCCACCGAAAAGGGGTCGTAGACTCCCTCCACCAGTTCCACATTTTCGCGTAATCGGTTGGCGTCGGTCCCGAGATGCGTGTCCAGAGCGGGGTCGTTAAGCCCTTTCACCAGGATCCGGTCTTCCTCAACGGTTGTCTTTCCCGGTTTGAACAGGTAGAGATTTTCCTCGTGGAGGTTGTACACGCCCTTGAACAGAGAGCCCATGTTGATCGGCCACGTCATCGGGCGCACCCGGATGTCGAGCTTCTCCTCCAGTTCGTCCAGCAGTTCCAGCGGCGGGCGACCTTCCCGGTCCAGTTTGTTGATAAAGACGATAACCGGCGTTGACCGCATGCGGCAGACGTGCATCAGCTTTTCCGTCTGCTCCTCGACGCCTTTAACGCTGTCCACGACGAGAATTACGCTGTCCACGGCGGTCAGCGTACGGTAGGTGTCCTCGGCAAAGTCTTTATGTCCCGGTGTGTCGAGGATGTTAATCAGTTTGCCGTCGTATTCGAAGGACATCACCGCGGTGGCCACGGAGATACCGCGCTGTTTCTCGATCTCCATAAAGTCCGAGGCGGCGGTCTTTTTGATTTTGTTGGATTTGACCGCGCCGGCGGTCCGGATACCGCCACCAAAGAGCCGCAGTTTTTCCGTGAGGGTGGTTTTTCCGGCGTCGGGGTGGCTGATGACGGCAAACGTCCGACGCCGGTCGATCTCGTGAAGTGTGTCCATTAGTGCGCATCCTATACAATCGGAGCGGGTATCTACAACCGTGTTGTTTCGTTTTCGCGAATCGTCTCCAGCTCCTCCCACCGGTGCAGCGCCGTCGCAATATCCTCGCCAAGCGTTTCAAGCCGGGTAGTGAGGGCGGCGGGATCGTTACCGGAGCCGTCGCCTGCCTGGCGATAGAGCTCCGGGTCCGCCAGACGGGCGTGAATGCGCTCCAGCTCCGCCTCCAGCGCCTCGATGCGGTCGGGGAGCTCGTGCAGTTCGCGTTTTTCGTTGAACGTCAGCTTTCGGACGCGTTCGGTCGGCCGGTCAGGCGCCGTGGCGGTTCCCGGTGCCGGAGCCGCATCCTTTGCGGCGGTCTGTCCGGCTGCCCGCGTCGTATCCTGACGGCGGCGCCAGTCGGAGTACCCGCCGGGGGATTCTTCCACGCGACCGTCACCGCCGAGGACGAGGCACCCCGCCACGATGTTGTCAAGAAATTCCCGGTCATGGCTCACAAGGAGTACCGTCCCGCGGTAGGCGATCAGTCGCTCCTCCAGCAGCTCCAGCGTCTCCGCGTCGAGGTCGTTTGTCGGCTCGTCCAGAACGATCAGATTCGATTTTCGGGCAAAAAGCCGCGCCAGGAGGAGGCGGTTGCGCTCACCGCCGCTGAGGGTTGCCACCGGACGGTTCATATCCGTTTCGTCAAAGAGGAAGTCGCGCATATACGCGGTGACGTGCCGCCGGGCGCCGTTGACCGTTACCGTCTCGTATCCGTCGCCAAACGCCTGAAACAGCGTGTCCGTCGGAGTGAGTTGTTCCCGCAGCTGGTCAAAGTAGATCGCCTCTACCCCGGAACCGCGCCGGATGCGGCCGTTGCGGATCGGTCCGCCCGCCCCGGTATCCGGGGTGGGGGTCTCGTCGCTCCCGAACGTCTCATCCAGGAGCGTGCGCAGGAGCGTCGTTTTGCCGGCGCCGTTGGGCCCGATCACTCCCAGCCGATCCCCCCGGAAAACCGTGGTGGTGAGATCAGTTATCAAAGGAGCGTCCTCCGGCGCCCACTTCACGGTAAGCTCCTCAGTCTCCACGACGATATCTCCCGATCGTGCCGCCTCGGCGATACCGAACTGCGCGGACCCGGCGCGGCTGCGTCGGAGGCGGTACTCTTCCCGCATCTGTTCCAGCGCCCGCACACGGCCCTCGTCGCGGGTGCGCCGCGCCCGGGTGCCGCGGCGAATCCACGCCTCCTCGGCGGCAAGGGTACGATCAAACGCTTTTCGCTGCTGTTCCTCCGCGGCGAGTTGTGCGTTCCGGCGCTCGATGAACGCATCGTACCCGCCGGAGAACACGTGAAGCGCTCCGCGGTCCAGTTCGCCGACGCGGTTGGCCACGCGGCGCGCGAAGGCGCGGTCGTGGGTGACAAAGATCAGTGCGATGGACGCGGCGTGGGATCGTAAGAGGTGCTCCTCAAGCCAGAGCACCGTTTCGATGTCCAGATGGTTGGTCGGCTCGTCCAGGAGGAGGACGTCCGCCTCCATCGCCAGCGCGGCTGCCAGCATCGCCCGGCGGAGCTCACCGCCGGACATCTCGGCTGTCTCCTGCTCCGGGTCCACGCCCAGGCGCGTCAGGTACCGTTCCGTCGCCACCGGATCAACCGCCGGCGTCCCGTCGGTGGTCCCCGCCAGGGAACGGGCGGTGCCGCCGGCGCCTGCGGCGGACTCCTGGCGCAGATACGCGATACGAGTGGCGCCGTCAAGCCCCCGGGTGCCGCTGTCGGGAGGATCCAGGCCGGCGATTACCCGGAGAAGAGTGCTTTTCCCGGCACCGTTTCGCCCGACCAGACAGAGCCGGTCGCCGGGTTCCAGGGACAGAGAAACGTTTTCAAGCAGATTGGGGCCCCCGTGGCTGAGGGTGATATTCTGGAGTGTGATCAGTGCCATATATTTCGCTGAGGAGTGTACTACATTCGCGCGGAAGTTGCGTGGCGGCCGCGTCGGTCCGACTCACCCGCGGCGGACGCCTCGGACCGGATCCCGGCGCCCATATCCAGGCCCAGCGCCAGGGCGCGGCGGTTTGTGTCCCGGGCGGCGGCGCTTTTGGCGCCAAAGCGCACGTCTATCGCCAGGCCGAGGGAATCTGCGGCGACAACGCCGGTCACCGCACTCAGAACGCCGAGAAGACATATGTTGGCGCTGCGCGGGGAGCCCAACTCCTCGCGGCAGGTGGTGATAATCGGCACTTCGTACTGGCGACAGTCGACGCGGGCGGTCACCGGCGCCTCGTCCCGGTCGGTGATCAGGATTCCGCCGGGGCGTAACGCCGCCAGGTGGGCGCCCAGTCCCTTGCGGTGGAGACACAACAGCACATGCGCCTGGTCCACCTTCGGGTAGATCACCGGATCGTCGGAGATCGTCACGTCCGCCCGGCTGAGGCCCCCGCGCATCTCCGCGCCATAGCTCTGACTTTGCACGGCAAAGCGGTTCTCGTGGATCACCGCCGCTTCGGAGAGCAGAATGCCGGCGCTGATGACACCCTGGCCTCCCACCCCGGAAAAAATCAGCTTCCAGATCATTCCGCGCCTCCCGGATCCGCTGCCTGCGCCTGTGCTACCACACCCGCGTAGAGCTCGCAGTACTCGGGGCGCTCTTCGTCCACAAACACACCGCGGGGAATCAGATCCGCGTTGGCGGCCAGCGCCGTTGACCCGACCCGGGCGGTGCTTTCCTTGTACGTGGTCAGCATCTCCACCGCCTCGGTGGTGCCGTTTTTACTGCCGAAATGGGTGGGACACTGGGACATCACCTCCACAACAGAGAATCCCTTGTGCCGAATCGCTTTGGTAATGAGCTGCTGCAGCTCGTGGACGTGGTAGGTGGTGGTGCGGGCAACGAAGCTGGCGCCGGCGGACCGCGCCAGTTCAACGATGTCAAAGGACGCATCGATCGTGGAGAAGGGCGCGGTTGTCGCGGCGGCGCCGCACCCGGACATGGGGGAGAACTGGCCGCCGGTCATGCCGTAAATCCGGTTGTTCATAACGATCGCGGTGATATCGATATTGCGCCGCGCGGCGTGAATAAAGTGGTTGCCCCCGATCGCCAGGCCGTCGCCGTCACCCATCGGTACGATGATTGTCAGTTCCGGGCGGTTCAGTTTCACCCCTGTTGCAAAGGCGAGGGCGCGGCCGTGGAGGGTGTGGAGGGTGTGCACGTCCACGTATCCGGATATCCGGGCGGAACAGCCGATCCCGGAAACGATGACGATCTCGTTCTTGCTGAGACCGATTTCGTCGACGGAACGAACCAGGCCGTTCAGGACGGTGCCGTGGCCGCAGCCGGGGCACCAGATATGCGGTAAAAAGCGTCCACGCAGATAATGCTCAATCGGGTTCATTCGCCCTGTCCCTCCACGATCCGGATAACGTGACGGATATCCCGGGGGGTGATAAAGCGCCCGTCCACCCGGTTGGACAGGAAGACGCTGCGCGGGTTGTCCACGACGTTACGAACCTGCTGGTGGATCTGTCCCATGTTCATCTCCACCACGATGCACGCCCGGGCGTTTTTACACGCTTCACGGACCATGCGGGCGGGGAAGGGCCACAGCGTCTGCAGCTCCAGGAGTCCCAGAGGCTGCCCGTTGTGGCGCGCCTCATGGACCACCTGCATCGCCGAGCGCGCCGGAGAACCGTAGGATATCAAAACGATCTCCGCGTCTTCCAGGTATTCTCCATGGCCCGCGGCGAGTTCGTCTGAACGCAGTTCGATCTTGTCGTGAAGGTGGTGCGCCAGGTCGTCGACGACCGCCGGGTCGGTGGAGGGAAACCCCCACATGTCGTGATAGAGGCCGGTGACGTTGTAGCGGTGAACGCCGCCGAAATCGGACATCGGCAGCCGTCCGTCCTCCCGGGCAAGATAGGGGTGGTAGTCGACCCCCTCGGGAACGGAGGTGCGCAAACGGTCCACCAGCTGCAGTTCTCCCGGTGCGGGTATCTGCAGCCGTTCGCGCATGTGCCCGAGCATTTCGTCAAACAGAACGACAACCGGCGTGCGGTACGTTTCCGCCAGATTAAACGCCCGCACCGTCGTTTCAAACAGCGCCTGGTGGTTGGATGCGGTCAGTGCGACGATCGCGTGGTCGCCGTGGGTGCCCCAGCGCACCTGGTTGATATCACCCTGGCTCCCCTGGGTGGGCAGGCCCGTCGAGGGGCCGCCGCGCATTACGTCGACGATAACGCAGGGGATCTCCGTCATTACGGCAAATCCGAGCGCCTCCTGCATCAGGGAAAAGCCGGGACCGCTGGTGGCGGTCATCACTTTGGCGCCGGTGAGGGACGCGCCGATAATCGCCGCCATGGAGGAGATTTCGTCCTCCATCTGGATAAACCTGCCACCCCGTTCGGGAAGCCTGCGGCTGAGGATTTCCGCGATCTCCGATGACGGGGTGATCGGATATCCGGCAAAAAAGCCGAGCCCCGCGTACAGAGCCGCCTCGGCACACGCCTCGTTTCCCTGGACAAAGACCGGGGCGTCATGGTGAATTCCGGGCGTTCCGCTCATTCTTCACTCTCCCCGTATTCCAGACGGATCGCCAGGTCCGGGCACATGCGCTCACAGATCTCGCACGCGATACACGCACCGAGTTCCGCTACGCGGACGGTGCCGTCGCTGTCTGTGGTAAAAACGTGCCTGGGGCAGAAGGTTGAGCATATTCCGCACCGCTTGCACCATTCCTGGTTGATGACGATTGCTGTGACGTGTGTACGTGGCATATTGTGCCTGTACTGTCATTAAAACACGCCGCACCGGCCGGCGCAAGTTTTGAAGGAGAAAGAATGGGCGCAAAAAGTCAGTTCAACCGGGTAGTCCACATTCTTGAAGCGATTCAGTCGGAGCGGTACCCCACCGCCGGTTCGATCGCCGCCGACTACGAGGTGTCCGAGCGCACGATCCGCCGTGATATCGACTGGCTGCGCGATTTTCACAACGCACCGATCGAATACGATCCGCGCCGACGCGGGTACTATCTGTCCGACCCGACCTATCGCCTGCCGGCGCTGACGATGACCGAGGGTGAGATGATCGCGTTTACCGTGGGCGAGCAGGTGTTGTCCTCGTACCGGAACTCACCCTGGTACGAGCCGGTTCACAACGCCTTCGCCCGGATCGAGTCGCTGCTGCCGGAACAGGTGAACGTCTCGGCCCATCTGTTTTCCCGTAAAGTGTCGGTGGTCACCCCGCCGTTTGCGGAGATTGCAGCCGGGGTGTGGGAGCCGATCCTGGAGGCGACGCGCAACTCCCGCGCTGTCGAGATATCGTACCGCAGCGGCGGCTACACCCACCCCCGGGTGCGGGAAGTACGCCCGTACCGCCTGATCGGCCAGGACGGGTCGTGGTACCTCATCGGCTGGTCGGAACACCACGAAGAGGTGCGCGTCTTTGCCCTTTCCCGGATCGTCTCCGCCGTTGTCACCGGCACCTCCTGCGAAGTACCGGCAGATTTCAATCCTGAGGAGTACGTTGATCCCGACTTCGGCGTGTTCAACCGGCGTGCCGAGGGAGCGCAGGAGGTGCGCGTCCGCTTTGACGCGGAGGTGGCGCATCTGGTGACGGAGCGGCGGTGGCATCCTACGCAACATTTTGACACCCGTCCCGATGGCGCGGTGGAACTGGTGATCGTCACCAACCAGACCGACCAGGTGCTGTTCCGGGTGATGGGGTTTGGTCCGGCAGCGGAGATTCTGGCGCCGCCGGAGCTGCGTTCCCGCGCGAAGGAGTGGATCGGTCGAATGCACCAACGCTATCTTGGCGCGAGATAATCCGGCACAACTCCTTGCGGTCTCCCATATCGCGCGGTACACTTGCAGAGCACATGAGCCCGATCCACCTAATCCTTGGTTCTCAGAACAGCCAGGCCCTTGACCTGGCTCCAAGTGACCAGGATGCCCTCTACGAATACTCCTACAAACCGCTCCTCAAATTGCTCTACAACCACGCGGACACCCGGTTCACCCTCTACTATTCCGGGCTCCTGATAGAATGGCTGGAAAAGCACCACACTGAATTCGTTGATGTCCTCACGGAAATGGTAAAACGGCGGCAGGTGGAGCTGCTGGGGGGCGCATTTTTTGAGCCGATTCTCCCTCTGATTCCCAAGACCGACCGGATCGGACAGATTGAGCGGCTGACCACACATATTCGCAAGTGCTTTGGCCGGCGACCGCGCGGCGCCTGGATTCCCGAAAGCATCTGGGACCAGCGCATTGCGGCAAACCTGAAGGCCGGCGGGATCGAATACGCATTTCTGCGGGACACGGCGTTTCAGTTTGAACCGGACGGGGAGGCGCTTGGCGGCGGGCTTTACGGGCACAACGACCACGCCGGTCGGATCGGCCACCACCCGGTGCTGACCGAGGATCAGGGCAAGACGCTGCTCCTCCTGCCGCTGGCCCACGACCTGTCGGGGCGTATGTTTTCGGACTCGCCCGAAACGATTGTCGAAGAGCTGCGGAAGATCGCCGCCGGAGGGAACGGGTCAGGCGAACGCCGCGCGGGCGGGGCAACCACTGACGACTCCGGACACGGTGGCGACCGCAACGGCGCAGCCCAGCGTCCGCTGGTTTCGCTGATTTTTGACGGAAGTGATATCGGTTTTGAAGAGCAGGTCTCCCGCCGGAACATCGCGTGGTTTGAAGAGTTTCTGACGCTTCTGGCGGCCAACCGTGACTGGATCAGCGTCGGGACGCCGCACCGGGTGCTCCGCTCCTACCATCCGCGCCGCCGCCGGTACGCCCCGGTCAGCTCCCTTGCGGGGATGATGAGCTGGCTGTACCGCGTCGTGCCGGAACTGCCGAGGAACAACGACGACATGTGGCGCAGTTTTCGGTCGGTCATGGAGGTGTATCCGGAGAGCGGGCGCCTCTACGCAAAGATGCAACACACCCACGTGCTGGTGAACCAGGTACGGGGCGACAAATACCGCAAGATGACCGCACGGGAGGAGTTGTGGCGCGGACAGAGCCATTTTGCGTACTGGCACAATCCGACCGGCGGGATATACCGCTCCAATTTGCGAAAGGCGACCTACGCGGCGCTGATCGAGGCGGAGAAAACCACCCGGGAACAGGGGATTTTCATTCCGTCGCTCTCCCGGGTCGACGTGGACCTTGACGGCGAAGACGAGGTGCTTTACCAGGGTAACGAGATCAACGCATACCTCGACCGCAGCGGGGCGTGTATGTTTGAGCTTGACTACCTGGACAAGAACTGGAATTACCTGGATACGTTTCGCCGCCGCCCAGAACCGTTTCACGACGAGGCGGCGACGGCGGCGGGGTACGATGACTGGCAGCGCTCCGCATTTGTTGACCATTTTCTCGTTCCCGGGCATGAGCTTACCCGGTTCGCCCGTGGTGAGCGTCAGCAGGTGTGTGAACTGGACGCGATCGACTACGAACTGGTCGGTCTGGACAAGGAGCACAGCACCGCCACGTTTCGCACCACCTGTCTCACTCCGGATTCTCTGGGCGAGCTGGAGATGCGCAAAACGTACCGTTTTGTAAAAAACCGAATCGAGCTGGAGTACCAGATCTCCAACACCGGCATGGAACCGGTGGCGTTTGACCACGCCTGTGAGATAAACCTCTCGTTTCACTCCCTCGACGCCGGAAAACTGCGATTGCACCTGCGCCAGGGGCGGCGGCGTCAGGAGTTGTCTCCCGATACGGTGGAGGCCGAGGCGATTTCGGACGTGCAGTTTCTGGATTTGCACAACGGCACCACGATCACGATCAACCCCGTTGATCGGCCCGACCTGTGGAGTTTTCCCGTTGAGGCGGTGGGAATGCTGTGGGACCGGCGTCACTGGTTTTACGAGTCAAACTGTGTGGTGCTTCGCTGGCCGATGAGTCTGGATCCCGGCGTCAGCCGGACGGTTTCCCTTTCCCTCAAGATAGAAAAGACGAAATAGTCGCGGTCAGCCCCGCTGCGGTCAGCCCCGCGGAAGCAGAATCCCGTCGATCCACGGCGCTACCTCGGTGTACAGCTCCCCGTCGGCGGCAAGGAGGAACTCCACAAACGCCGGTTGCCGGCGACCGTCAAAGTAGAGCGCCTGACCCAGGTAAAAGCGGGTGCGCCGCTCCAGAGTGCCACTCAACGGAAGGGTAAGGAGGTTTCGCAGCAGATCTGCCGTTCTGGCGTAATTGCCGGCGGCAAACTCGGTGTTGACCACCTGCGCCAGCGTATACGCCGCACCCGCACCGTCGGCGGCGCGTTCCTCCGGAAGGACGCGTGGCTCCGGGCGAAACACCGCGGGCTCCGGCGCCCGTTCAAGAAGGGCCCGTACCGCCGCTTCCGTTGCCGGGTCAAGAATGCGTCCGGCCTGTTCGGGTACGCTGTTGCGCGCAAGGCGGTCACCGCTCTGAATTCCTTCGGCAAGGTGCAGAATCGGCAACGGCGCACGTCGTTTGGTTGCTCGGGGAATCTGGATCTGCAGCTCCGTCGCGTCGTTCAGGCCAACCCGAACCGCTGTCGCCAGCGCGTTTTCCCCGGGTCGAACGGAGACGGATCCGCGTTCCACCAGCGCCTTGTCAAAGACGCCGTAGTAGTAATCGACACCGGGAACGGGATAATCGGCAAAGCGGCGGGTGCTGCTTCCGAATTCGTCGATCAGGGTGGCGTTCGGGATCTGGTCGTCATCGGTGAGGGGAGTTGTACTCCGATATACCACCAGGTCCCGGCCGCCCCGGGATGCCTCAAAGCGCACAACCACCGCGTTGTCCTGGGCGAGGGCCTCGATGCCATACACGCTGGCGGCGAGGTCTTCTTCCGTCTCCAGCTGTGCCACGGTGACCGACCGGATCGTTTTGTTCCGGAAGGGGACGAAGATCGGATACATGCGTCCCGACTCTTCCGCGGCTATTACCGCGTAGTAATATGCGCCCTCTTCAAGGGGGGTGTCGAGGTAGGTTTCCACGCCGGTATCGACCTCGGCGACCAGCGCCGCGTCGTCTATCGTATCCCGGGTGATCTCCTCGGTATGGCGGTATACACGGTACGAACCGCTTTCGAGGTCGTCGGAATCGCGCCACGTCAGGCGAACTTGCGGATCCCGTACGGCCACGCGGAGCCGCGAGACAAACGGGGCAAACACGTCGCGTTCGTCTTCCGTGAACGTCGGCGTACCGGACGCGCCGGTATCAGAATCCGGGGTCTGTGCGATGACGGTAGCGGTTCCCAGGAGAACCAGTGCCACGAAACAGAGCGATTTTACACCGTTTTTACTTGTGAAGATCATCCTATACTCCCTCATTACACTAATCGGCACGGTTCACCGTTGTCCATAGCAGGTTCCTGCTTTATGATTCACGGATGGACTTTACATGGAGCCTGTTTATAGACTTGGGTGTCGTTTCAATCGGTCTGCTGATCGCCACGGGGATCCGCTATCGTTTCCGGTTTTTTCAGCGGTATCTGATTCCCAACGCCCTTACCGCAGGGTTCCTGATCCTGCCGTTTTACAACTACATTGCACCGCACCTCGGCGTTACATCAGCACATCTGGGTGAACTGGTGTATCACCTGCTGAGCCTGTCGTTTATTTCGATGACCCTCCGCGCAACGGCGCCGCAGGCGAGCGGAGGTGACGGCCGCATCTTTGCAACGACGATCGCCACGCTGTCCCAGTTCGGTATTCAGGCGGTAATCGGGCTCCTGTTTACCTTCGGCCTCATGGTTACGGTCATGCCGGATCTGTTTCCGGCGTTCGGCTTCCTGCTGCCCCTCGGATTTGTGCAGGGACCCGGCCAGGCGTACGCCATCGGAAGCGGCTGGGCGCGCTTCGGCTTTGCCGACGCGGGGAGTATCGGGTTGACCATTGCCGCCGTCGGGGTTGTCTATGCCAGTATTGGCGGCGTTTTCCTGATAAACATCGGTATCCGCCGCAAGTGGCTGACCGAAGAGTTTCTCAAAAACATGGACACCTCGGCGGTAAAAAGCGGAATCTTCCCCTCTCGGAAACGGCGCCCGGTTGGCGCGGAAATAACGACCGAGAGCGAGGCGATCGACTCGTTTACCTTCCATATCGCCCTGGTGTTCGGGGTGTACCTGCTGGCGTATCTCCTGTTGCTGGGTATCACCACCAGCTTGTCTCAGCTCGGCCCGTTGGCCACGGATCTGGCGGTCAACCTGTGGGGCATCAACTTTATCTTCTCCGCGGTGACGGGGATCCTGGTACGGACGGTGATGCGTCGTACCGGACTGGACTACGCGGTGGACAGCAAGACGCTGACGCGGATTTCCGGGCTCTCCGTTGATTTCATGGTTGCCGCCGCAATCGGCGCGATCTCAATTGTGGTTGTCCAGGCGTACCTGATTCCGATCATCATCCTCGGTCTGCTGGGGGGCCTGGCGGCGCTGCTTATCGTACCGTGGTTCTGTTCCCGGATCTTTGTGGATCACCAGTTTCACCGGACGATGATGATCTTCGGCGTTTCCACCGGGACGCTCCCCACCGGCCTGGCGCTTTTGCGTGTGATCGATCCGGAGTTTGAAACGCCGGTGGCCAGCGACTATATGTACGCCTCGGGAATCACGTTTCTCCTGGCGATTCCGTTTATTCTGGCGATCAACCTGCCGGCGTATGCGGCAACCACCGGAGACATGCGTTATTTCTGGGCGGGGCTGGCAGTTGCCGTGGCGTACGTGATCTTTGTAGCTGTCGCGTTTCTGTTTATCGCGAAGGGGCGGGCGTTTGCCGACGGCAAGAACGTATGGATGCACCCGCGCAAAGGCGAAGACCCGAGCTGACCGCAGGCGCTACGCGTCGGTGGGGGTGAACGAGCTGAACCGGATCGGGAGCAGCTCCCCGAGGGTCACGGTGCGCTGGATCCCGGTAAGGTTTGCCAGGTGGATCGGAAACTCCGGCGGGAGAAACTCCTGCATCACCTGCAGACACAGCGCGCACGGCGCTGCCGCGGGTTCCGCGTCGGTAACCACCACCAGGTGGTCCGCCCGGAGTTCTCCATGGGTACCGATCGCGGTAAAGATCGCGGTGCGCTCCGCACACACGGTGGCACCGTAACTCACATTTTCCACATTGCACCCCGAGACGATCTCGTCGGTGTCTGGCAGATGCAGCGCCGCGCCCACCTTGAAATGTGAGTACGGGGTATACGCGTGATCTCTCGTCCTGCGGGCGTGTTGGAACGTGTCCTCCGGCGTTTTCATCGTATGCAGAAGTGTAGTATTCGGTACGCGGGCAGTCAAATGGAATCCGCCTGACCGCTCAATACCGATGACACCGATGCCGACACTGAATAGAGGACGACACACGCTATGCAGCTGAGCCAGACAATCACGCGGTGGTTTCGCCATTCACCGTACGCAAAACCGACGATCTTCTTTCTCGTGACGTTCGCGCTCACCGGCGTGCTGATCCGGGCGGTGGAGCTGCCCCACAACGGTCAGTTTGCCACCGTCGGGGACGGCCTGTGGTGGACGATCGTCACCTTCAGTACCACCGGTTACGGCGACAAAGTGCCGATCACGTTTATCGGACGTCTTATTGCGGTGCTCACAATTACCCTCGGTATCGGTGGAACCAGTCTGCTTTCCGGTGCCCTGGCGTCCTGGCTGGTCGATCGCAACACGAAGGCGAGGAGAGGTCTCATGGACTACAAAAAACTGAAAGACCACCTGGTCATCTGCGGGTGGAAAAACGACATGAAGGAGATTCTGACCGATATTCTCCACGTCACCAACGATATCAGTTCGGACCAACTGCTGGTGATTTCCAACGTGGATTCGGAGCGGATTGAGGAACTGAAAGAGGACGATACCCTTGCGGGCCTCAAGTTTGTGCGTGGCGACTACTACGCCGAGGCGTCGCTCCGCCGGGCTAGCGTAGACACCGCTCGCAAGATTCTGATTCTTGCGGATACCCTGGAAAGCTCCGCCGCCAGTGAGGTTGACTCCAAGACGGTGATGACCGTCCTGACGATTAAGGCGATCTCCCGGGAGATCTACGTCACCGCCGAGGTGCTGGATAAAAAATACCAGAGCTACCTCAAGCAGGCGATGTGCGACGAAATCCTCTTCAGCCGCGATTTCAGCCGCCAGATGCTGGCAAACACCAGTGCCACCAACGGAATGAGCCACATCATTTACGACCTGCTGACCCAGTCCAGCGGTACCTCGCGCCTCACCACCGAGGCCGTTCCGGAAGACGCGATCAATCAGACCTACGGCGATCTCAAGGCGCGATTTATCGATCCGGACCGGGTGCTGCTGGGGGTGTTGGAAAACACCGGTTCGCCCAACCGGATGAAGATTGAGGCGTTGCGGGACGCACAGAAAACGTCGGACGTGTCAAAGCTGATCACCAACTTGCAGAAGGTGAAAGGGCTGGAGGTAAACAAACCGCTCTTTCTGCCCGCCGACGACCACCCGATTCAGCGCTACACCCAGGCGATCGTACTGGAGCGCCTATGAGCCCGGCCAAGCGAGACGAACAAGCTGCAATTCTGAACAAGCTGAAACAGATTCCGATTTTTGACGAGATCAAAGACGTTGAGGAGTTCATGCAGGAACTGCACGGGATCTGTCGTAAGCAGCAATTTCGGCGCGGTGCAACGATTATCAGTGAGGGCGATGTCGGCAGTGAGATGTACATCGTCTACTCCGGGGCGGTGGAGATCAAAAAGCGGACCCGCGCCGGTGACGATTACACCGTTGTGATTCTCAAGGCGGAGTACAACGTGTTTTTCGGTGAGCTGGCGCTGATAGACGACGACAAGCGGTCGGCAACCGTTGTCGCCACAGAGGACTCGGAGTTCCTCGTGATCACCAAGGAAGACTTTGTGCGTCTTGGTGATACCTACCCCTCGATCGGACTGCCGGTCACCCGGGCGATCGCCAAAATTCTGGCCTCGCGGCTCCGGAAGACAACCGGCGACATGCTGACGATATTTGACGCGCTGGTGACGGAGATCGAAGACTGAGCACCGCAGGCGATTAGGCGGGTACGTACCGGGCGTAGACATCGCCCGACGGCCCGTCGTTGGGGATTTCCGCCAGATAGTCCTGCAATTCCGCAGCCGACCACCACCGGTGTGGCATTACCAGGCGCAGTTCTTCACCCAGGGAGAAGTTGTACTCATAGGTGCCGTCGTGTTCACCGGCAAGGTGTTCCAGGCGGATAACGCTGTGAAACGCCACATCCCGATCCGCCGGAAGGAATTCAAAACTCAACGCCGGAAGCGGCCGGGAGAGCCCGGCAAGGACGTCAGCCTCGCGGCCTTCAACGTCGATCTTTACAAACCGCGGCACGCCGTATTCGGCGATCAGCGTATCCAGCCGGACCTGCGGCACCGTTTCCACCTCACTGAAGCGGTATTTTTGCCACCCCGGCAGCCCGGGAGCCCGGGAAACCCACTCGGTTGAGGTGCTGGCGATCGTCGGGTTGGTGGGACAGAGGTGAAGCTCCACCACGCCGTCCCGGTCGCCGACCGCCCGGGGATCAACGGTCACCTGCGGATCACCGGCGAAGGCGCGCTGCAGGTACCGGACCAGGCGGCGTTGCGGTTCCACCGCCACAACCTGCGCGCCAAGCCGGGAAAACGCCCGTGCCCGATTGCCCGTATGGGCACCGATATCAAAGGCAAGATCTCCTGCAGTGACAAAATCGCGGTAGTGCGTCTCAAGGTCACGGATGCGCCGGGGGCGCATGTTGTAAATCACCAGTGAGCGCATGAGGCCGAACAGGTGTTTCATTGCGACGCACTCGCATCCGTGCCGGTCAGCTCCACCGCCGGCGTGTGAAATACGTAATCCCGAAACGCCTCGGCGGGGTTGCCGGTGCCGTAGGGGTGGGACTCATTGGCGTTGCTGTGGCAGTTCACACAGAACTGATCGTCAAAGATCGTTTCCGTGCCGGATTCGGGATCGCGGGAGATCCACACCCAGCCACCCTGCGCCTGCTCGTGGTCCGGACGTTTTACCATTCCCAGAAGCATCGCCGGGTCCGCGTCGGACGCCGGATCGGAGGAGGCGTACACTTCTTTCAAAACGATCGCCCCCGCCGGGTAGGTGATCGCTCCATCTGCGTCAAGGGAGGTCTCAAAGACGGCGGGATTTGCGTAGATCCGGCGTAACCCGTCACCGTGCCCGGGAACCGGAAAGTCCAGAACTGCGGTGGTGGTCGGGTCCCACGCGGTATAATCGTGGTCAAGCAGGGGCTCCGCCTCGCGGGCGCACCCGGCGACAAGCGCAACAAGAGCGAGCAGGACGGTGGTCCGCGCGGTGAATTCCTGTCTGCTCATACCGGGGAACCTCCGGAAGCGTCCTCACGCACCTTAAACACGCGAAGCGCCTCTGCCTTGCCTTTGACAACCATCCGATATGGTCCATCGACGACAACGCCGGGCAGCGTGAGCCCTTCCCTGGTGCTGTCGCTTACCAGGATCTGCCCCGCCTCGGCGCCGCTGCACAGGCGGGCGGCGATGTTGACGTTGTCGCCAACGGCGGTGAAATCCGCCCGGACCGTGCTGCCGATCTCACCGACGATCACCGATCCCGTGTTGATGCCGATTCCCACGTACAGGCCGTTGTACCGCGTCCCATCGTCCTCATCAAAGCGCCGGCGAATCTCCAGCGCCGCCTGCACCGCCGCGTTGCCGGCGGTTTCACCGCGGAACACCGCGACGATCTCATCGCCGACGTACTTGTCGATGTCGCCGCCATCGGCGGTGATGATCTCCGTCTGGTCGTTCAGGACGCGGTTCAGCGTGTCCACGACAACCGCCGGATCGTTGCGTTCCGTAAACGAGGTGAACCCGCGGATATCGCTGAACAGAAAGGTGAGAACCTCGCTGCGGCTCGGTCCCGATTCGGCAAGGGAGGCGATCGTTGACGAGGAAACGTAGCGGGACAGCACAAAGCGCTCGTACAGTCCTTCGATCATTCGGTTGACGGTGGAACTGAGTCGGCCGAGTTCGTCGTTGCTGGATACGGCGCTGCGCCGTTCAAAATTGCCGTCGGTAACCGCCTCGCAGGTGGCGCCGATCTCCTGGAGCGGGGCGATAAACGCACGCCGGATGTAACGGGACATGATCAGACCAACCGCGGCAACAAGGACG
>JAQIBO010000146.1 GCA_027859055.1 Spirochaeta sp. | reverse complement strand
CCACTTGTTCGCTCGATTTCCGAAGCGATCGTCGCCACTAAATCGTCAGCGGGGTCAGCGGTTGTCCCGTCGCCGACCGCCTCCCGCAAGAGGGAATAGATTGCGAAGATGCGGCGAGGATGCAGCGTCGTCACCATTTTGAGGAATTCCTCCGAGGTCGCGTCTCCGACAAACTCCTCAAGCCCGTCAAAGCCGTACTCGGCGGCGCGAATCGCCTTGTTGAGCGCCTCGATGAACGTACGCCCCAGGGCAAGGGATTCACCAACCGACTTCATCTGAGTACCCAGGGATGCGTATCCGGCGGGAAATTTTTCCAGTTCAAAGCGCGGTACTTTGACAGCGACGTAGTCCAGCGCCGGTTCGAAACTGGAAACGGTCTTACCGGTGATATCGTTGATCACCTCGTCCAGGGTGTATCCGACGGCCAGGCGCGCCGATGCGCGGGCGATGGGAAATCCAGTCGCCTTACTGGCCAACGCCGAACTCCGGCTTACCCGCGGGTTCATTTCGATAACGATCATCCGCCCGTCCTGCGGATTGTACGCGAACTGTACGTTGGACCCGCCGCAGTCCACGCCGACACCACGGAGGATATCTATGGAGGCGGTCCGCATCCGCTGGTACTCCCGGTCGGAGAGCGTCTGTGCCGGCGCAACGGTGATGCTGTCCCCGGTATGGACTCCCATCGGGTCGATGTTTTCGATGGAACAGACGATCACCGCGTTGTCCGCGGCGTCCCGCATCACCTCCAGCTCAAACTCCTGCCAGCCGATGAGGCTCTCCTCGATCAGCGCGGTGTGAACGGGACTCTCCTCCAGAGCGTGCTCGATGGCGCCGCGCGCCTCACCCTCGGTATAGGCGATGCTGCCGCCCTTGCCCCCGAGGGTGTAACTGGGGCGAATAATCAGCGGCAGTCCGAACTCCGCCTTCACGGCCATCGCCTCGTCCAGATTGGTCACCAGCGCGGAACGCGGACTCTCCAGGCCAAGACGCTCCACCAGGCCCTTGAACTCCCCACGGTCCTCGGCAAGTTTTATGGAGGGTATCGACGCGCCGATCACCTCCACCCCGTGGCGTTCAAACACCCCTGCCGCTTCCAGGTCCATCGCGAGGTTCAGGGCCGTCTGTCCCCCCATCGTCGCCAGAACCGCATCAGGTTTCTCACGTTGTATGATATTTTCTACATATGGGACCTCAAGCGGGTCCATATAGATCGCGTCAGCGGTTCCCGGGGTGGTCATCACCGTTGCCGGATTGGGGTTTACCAGGATCACCCGGTACCCCTCCTCCTTCAGCGCCTTCACCGCCTGGTTCCCGGAGTAGTCAAATTCACACGCCTGACCGATTACGATCGGGCCGCTGCCGATCAACAGGATCGACGAGATATCGGTTCGTTTCGGCATCGTTACCGTTCCTTTTTGTCGGGAATCGCCTCGAGAAACGCCTCAAAGATCCAGCGACTGTCGGTTGGGCCGGGAGCGCTTTCGGGATGAAACTGGGTGGTCCGAATGTTGCGTACGTCATCGCGCAGACCTTCGATGCTCTGATCGTTGGCGTTGCGAAACCATACATCGAGGCCCTTCGGAATAGACGCCTCCTCCACCGTGAAGCCGTGATTCTGGCTTGTCACAAAAACGCGCCGGGTAATCTCGTCGCGGACCGGGTGGTTCACCCCGTGGTGTCCAAACTTCATTTTACTGGTTTTTGCACCGGCCGCCTCGGCGATGATCTGGTGGCCCAGACAGATCCCGAGGACCGGCATGGTGCCAAGAAGTTCCCGCGTCTGCTCCACCTGGTGCTGGAGGACCGCCGGGTCTCCCGGGCCGTTGGAGATCATCACCGCATCGGCGCCGGTTTCGCGGATCTGGGCGGCCGTCGCCTCTGAGGGAAGCAGCGTGAGGCGGCATCCCAGGTTCTGGAGTTCCCGGACGATGTTGTCTTTGGCACCGCAGTCGTACAGGACGAGATGGGGCGCCGCACGGCCACGGCGTTTCTTATCGCGCCCGCCGTGGGTCGGAGGTGGAATCTCGCGCTTCTCCCGTGCTCCAACGTGACCGATGAGCCCCCGCCCTTCCATCGCGGGAAACGCCGTCAGGATTTCCAGCGCTTCAGCAAGCTCTTTGTCGGTCAGGGTTGCGGCGGCCGGACGCAGGATCAATCCATTTTTACTGCCGTGATTCCTTAGATGGAGCGTCAGGGCGCGGGTATCCACTCCGGAGATCCCGGGAATTCCGGCATCTGCCAGGAAGTCGGTAAGTCGCTGCCGGCCGTCCGGGACGGGGCCGTCATACACGGAGCGAACCACAAAGCCCGCGGCCATGACCGGGCGCGGTCGGACTGACGGTTCAGCGTGGGATTCCGCCCACTCCGTCGACACGCCGTAATTGCCGATATGCGGGTATGTCATCGCGACGATCTGCCCCGTGTAGGACGGATCGGTCAGCGTCTCCACGTACCCCGACATGGCAGTATTGAAGACAACCTCACCGATTGTGGCGAGAAGCGGGCCGACCTCGGGGTCGGAAGCGGCATCCAGGCGGGACCGAATTTCATCTATCGTTGGTGCTGGTGCGCCAAAGGAGCGGCCCGGGAAGGTCCGCCCGTCGGCCAGCACAAGTATACAGTGCTCCACGGCATCTCCTCTCGGGGGGCCATAGTGCATGGAAGTGGTATAAAAATACAAGGGTGGCGGCGGTGCGGAAGAATCAGAAGATGTAGCCGATGCCTCCTCCGAAAGTGGTGTCGGATGATACAAAAGCGTGTGCTGAAATCCGATTTATAGCGACAGAGAGACGGCTCACCGTGAACCACGAGTCACCGGCTATCGTGTCGGGGGGAATGGCTACGAAGCTCCCCAGTATCAGAAACCGTCCCGGATCCCGTCCGTACCCGACCATGAGTAACGGCACTGGATAGGGGTATTCAAAAAAGACGTGAACAAGTGCACCGGCGTACAAGGCGCTTCCGACGCGGCGGGCGCCTCCGGCCTGAACATAGGGATTAAACCCACCCATTCCTCCGGCACCGAGAGACACCGGCCAGACCCACGTAGGATTGGGCCAGCGAGTATCGCCGGCGTCTTCGACAACACCGTCATCTTCCGCGGGAACATCGGTTGGTTCAGCTTCGGCCGTAAAATCACCTAGTTGAAGGCGCAAGTATGTGGTCTGGTAGTCGGGATTGCGCTGTTCCGACACCGACTGGATGTTGGCGTACGCCACGGTGAAGACAGACCCGCCGTAGAGTTCTATTGCCAGATATTCGTCCGGCTGGTCCTCGACGATGCGCCCTTTCAACACTGAACCGTCGGTAACCCGGACCACATCCAGAAACTCTTCTTCCGGGAAGACCTGAGAGAACGCCGCAGCCGCGACGATGATAAAGATGATCGTAAGAGTCAACTTTTTGTACATAATCGCCCCTTCTGAGAGGATGATCTCGATTATAGGCCGGTTTAATCGGATCTGCAAAACCTTGTTGTGTTAACGGCGCTCAAAGGGGTGTACAACCGCGGTTTCCCGCCAAGGCGCCGCACATATCCAGGCTTTATTGCAGAGATCGCCTGCAGATCGGTTTTTATTCTTGCCTTCCGGCTGCTGACGGCGGTAATCTTCCGCTGTGGCACAGGAACCAAAAACAAAACGAACCGATTCCGATCCGCGAGCATTCCTCGAAAGAATTACCGATGAACAACAAAAAGCGGACAGCTACCGAATCCTCAGCATGATGGAGGAGATCAGCGGCGAGCCGGCGCAGATGTGGGGAGATTCGATTATCGGTTTCGGCAGTTATTCCTACCGGTATGCAAGCGGGCAGACCGGCACGTGGATGCGAATCGGTTTTTCACCGCGCAGTCGCAATATTTCGTTGTACATTATGGACGGGTGCCTCTCGTACGCTGCAAACGAAGAATCCGATGAATTCCTCGATCGCCTCGGGAAGCACAAAACGGGCAAAGCGTGTCTGTACATCAAACGCCTGGCAGATATTGACGAGGCGGTGCTTCGGGAGCTGATAACCCGGGCGGTCTCGCGGCCGGCAATGGGCGAGGCACCGGAGAGGTAGCCGCAATAGTGATCAGGCTGACAAACCATGATATCTATGATTACCAACGCCCATTCGTATCTCCGCCTCAGTCTTGATGATGTGCAACGCATCCTTGGTGAGGCTGCCCGTCCCGTCCCGGGGGATGAATACGGACAGATGAACGACCTGACGTCGATCGAGAATCCGCAGGTGTTTCCCGGTACTCTGTACCTCCAGAACGGGTCTGTGGTGCTTGTCCGGATCCGCCGTGAGGCGATGGCGGCGATTTCCCCTGCCGAGCTTCGGGAGATCTTCGGTGGCGAAGCGGTCCGGTTGCGCTCCCCGGCGGGAAAGCAGGCGCATCTGTGGGTGTGGGCGGACCAGGGCGTCGCCTCTTCCGTTCAGGGTCAGACGGTCCATTTTCTCGAGGTGTTTCCGCCGTGTACACAGAGTGAGTACGAGGCGAGAATCTATCGGGAACCACCCCGGTTTATCCGATAACGACGCTCAATACATGCCAAGGTGTATCTGCATCGCCCGTATACAAGCGGCTTGAATCTCCGAGTTGGCAATATAGCCGATGGCCCGCTTTATTCTGGTTTTTGAGATGGTGCGTATCTGGTGGGCCATGATAATTGATTCGTAGGGAAGTCCACTTTCGCTTTCCGGCAGAAGAACTTCATTGTAATAGACGTTGCGTTCAGGTTTTCTGCGCGTAAGCGGAAGGACAGTTACGACATCCATCAACTCGTTAAACGTTTCGTCACTCACCACAAGAATCGGACGATTTCCCGCCTGCTCACTTCCGATGACAGGATCAAGATATACGTACGCCAGCTTCCATCGCCACCGCGTCATGAGTCCGTCATTCCATCGGCGTGAGTTCCAGAGTACGCTTCAGTAGTTTCGCGAACATCCTCCACATAAAGGGGATCAGTCGCAGCTGCTCGAATGTTTCGCCGAATTGCTTCTCTCTGCAGTTCTTTCAGACGCTCCCGCAACGCCTGTTCAACAAATTCACTCATGGTTGCAGCGGCGCCTGAAGAAACGGCATTTCGAACGTCTTCAATCACCTTTTCGCTCAGCTGGTACGTTGCCTTCTTCGCCATACAAATAATTATACTACTATTCTGTTTCCGAATCCACAATACACATTACCATACGAATTGTCGTAAAAGTAGACGGCATTCTGCGATGGAAGGCCTGATGCTGTCTGCGCCGCCGCCTGCCGGCCACGCCGCTTAAACGTTCTACCGCCGACAGAACTCCAGCAACACCCCGCCGGTCGACTTGGGATGGACAAAGGCGATCTCCGCGCCGCCTGCACCTCCCCGGGGCTTCTCGTCGATCATGCGAAGCTCCCCGTCCAGGACCCCGGCGATTGCGCCTTCCAGATCCGGGGTACGCAGGGCGATGTGGTGGATCCCCTCACCGTTCTTTTCGATGTATTTCGCGATGGGGCTTTCCGGGTCGGTGGCTTCAAGAAGCTCAAGGCGTCCGCCGCGGTCGGTATCGGCGCCGACAAAAAACACCGCCGTGCGCACCTTCTGATCGGCCACCGTTTCAATCTCCGGCTCTCCCAGGCCCAGAACATCCCGGTAAAAGGGTATGCGCTCTTCCAGGGAACGGACTGCTATGCCGATGTGGTCAATCATCTCTACCATCTAATCCTCCTCGTCCGGGGTGTTTCGGCGACGCGCCCCTTGTGAAGCCGCGTCCGGTTCAGCCGTGTTCGCCGTGACGAAGGGCGTATCCGCGGCGGGTGTATCCGCCGTGGCCGTATCATCGGCGACCGTCCCAAGGGCGGCCGCCGCGGCTGTATCGGCAGCGACGGTCTCCAGGGCTCCGGCAAGGGTGCGTCGAAACGCGGTACTGGAAATCTCCACCGGGCTCCCCGCGGCGCCCCGTTGTTTTACCCAGCGGCGCACGACGTCTGCAGCGATATCCGCCAATAGATCGCCGGCACGCTCACGCCGCCGCCGTGCCTGTTCTCCCGTTGCAATCAGGGCATCCAGGTGTATTCCGATCTGGTGGTACAGCTCCACAACGCCATCCCCGGTGGTTGCCACCGTCCGGCGGACCGTCGGCGGGACGGCGCCCCGCAGCGCCGTGGCGCACACTTCCCGCAGCTCACGCTCCAGTGATTCCACGCCGGGATAGTCCGCCTTGTTGATCACGTAAATGTCACCGATCTCCATCACCCCCGCTTTGAGCGCCTGGATCTCGTCCCCGGCTCCCGGGGTGAGCACCACCAGCACGATATCCGCCAGGCTGAGTATCCCGACCTCGGACTGACCGACACCCACCGACTCTACCAGGATATCCTGGTAACCGGCGGCACTCAGAATCTGCACCGCCTCCAGTGCCGCGGCGGACAGACCACCGGCGTGACCGCGGGTGGCCATGGAGCGGATAAAGACGCCGTCGTCAGCGCTGTGGCGCGTCATGCGGACGCGGTCACCCAGGAGGGCGCCACCGGTAAACGGCGAACTGGGGTCCACCGCAAGCACTGCCACGCGCCGCCCCGCAGCACGGGCGGCGGAGATAAGCCCGTTGAGCAGGGTGCTTTTCCCCGCCCCCGGCGGCCCGGTCATGCCGATAACGCGCGCGGTACCGGCACCTGCGCCGAGACGGCGCAGGAGCTCCTCCCGCTCCGGTGCGCCCTGTTCTACCAGTGAGATCGCTCGGGCCACGGCGCGGCGCCGTCCCGCACGCAGGTCGGTGACAAGGGTGTTCAGGCGGTCGGCGGGATTCACGCGGTTGGTGTCTGCGTTCTGCATCGTTCAACGAAGTCGATGACGCTCTGGATCGGGGTGCCGGGAGGAAAGACCTCCTGTATCCCTGCGTCTTTCAGGGGCTGGATATCTCCTTCCGGAATAATCCCTCCGCCGAAAACGATAATGTCCTCCGCGCCTTCCCGACGCAGGAGCTGGGTGATCCGCGGAAAGAGCTCCATGTGCGCCCCGGAGAGGAGACTGAGACCGACAAACTGTACGTCCTCCTGAATCGCCATCGTGACGATCGCCTCCGGGGTCTGGCGAATGCCGGAGTAGATCACCTCGTACCCGGCGTCGCGTAACGCCCGGGCGATGTACTTGGCGCCGCGGTCGTGTCCGTCAAGGCCCGGTTTGGCAACCAGAATCCGTACCGTTTCACTTCCGTCGTTCCGCCCTGCTTGTTCGCTCATCCGGTTCTCCTTTCCGTTGCTCCGCTCACACCGTGGTGTGCTGTTCGTATTCGCCGAACACGGTGCGCAGCTCCCCGCAGATCTCCCCAAGCGTGGTGTACGCCCGCACCGCCTCAATAATCGGCTCCATCAGCGGCGCATCCGGGTCTTCAGCCGCGCGGCGCAACGCCGTGAGCGACTCGGTCACGGGCCCCGCCTTGCGCCGCTCCCGAAGGTCGCGCACGCGCTTCACCTGCGCATCATGAACCGCCGGGTCGTGGGCCATCGTCTCCAGGCGGGAGGTCTCGTCGGACTGGTGGCAGTTAACCCCGACGATCTTCCGTGACCCCGCCTCCACCTCACGCTGCCACTGGTACGCGGACTCTTCGATCTCCGCCTGAATGATGCCCTCTTCTATCGCCCGGACCATTCCGCCGCGCTCATCGATCCACTTCAGGTATTCCCAGGCACGCTGTTCCACCTCGTCGGTGAGGGACTCCACCACGTAGGAGCCGGCCAGGGGATCTACCGTATCGGCGACGCCGCTCTCAAGGGCGATAATCTGCTGCGTCCGCAAGGCGATGCGGACCGAGTCTTCCGTCGGCAGGGCGTACGCCTCATCCCGGGAGTTGGTGTGGAGGCTCTGCGTTCCGCCAAGCACCGCCGCCAGTGCGTGAAGCGCCACGCGCACCACGTTGTTGTCCGGTTGCGCTGCGGTGAGCATCGCCCCGGATGTCTGGGTGTGAAAGCGCATCGCCCGGGAGCGCGGTGAGCGTGACCGGTAGCGCTCCTTGAGGATCTGCGCCCACATGCGTCGCACCGCGCGGAACTTGCCCACCTCTTCCAGGAGGTCGCTTCCGGAGCTGAAAAAGAACGACAACCGGCCGGCAAAGGCGTCCACGTCCAGTCCAAGCGCCACTGCCGCATCGACGTAGGCGATTGCGTCGGCAAGGGTGAAAGCGATCTCCTGAACCGCCGTTGCCCCGGCTTCGCGGATGTGATATCCGGAGATGCTGATGGAGTTCCAGCGCGGCAACTCGTTGGTGCAGTAGCGAAACGTGTCGGTAATGAGCCGCATCGACGGTTTGGGCGGGAAGATAAACGTCCCCCGGGCGACGTACTCCTTGAGAATATCGTTCTGGATCGTCCCGCGGAGCGCCTCCTTTGACACCCCCTGTTTTTCGGCAACGACGATGTACATCGCCAGGAGAACCGCCGCGGGGGCGTTGATCGTCATGGAGGTGGACACCTCTCCAAGGGGGATCTGGTCAAAGAGCAGCTCCATGTCGGCGAGACTGTCGATCGCGACGCCAACCTTCCCGACCTCGCCAAGGCACAGCGGGTTGTCCGAGTCGTAGCCGATCTGCGTGGGCAGGTCGAACGCGACGGAGAGGCCGGTCTGGCCCTGATCCAGCAGGTATCGGTAGCGTTTGTTGGACTCAGCGGCGCCGGCAAACCCCGCGTACTGGCGCATCGTCCAGTACCGTCCGCGGTACATCGTCGGCTGCACCCCCCGCGTATACGGTGGCTCCCCGGGAAAGCCAAGATGCTCGGCGTACCACGTCTCTGTCTTCGGGTCTGCGCGCGGGGCTCCGTCAGGGGTGTCAAAATCGGTTTGTCCGGCGGTCAGATCCAGCGGTGTATACAGCCGTTTGCGGGGAATACCGGAGGCGGTCCGGAACTCCCCGTCGTTCCGTTCCGGGTGTTTTCCGGTTACCGGTTGTACGGTCTCCCGGTTCCAGCGTGCGATATCGTCGTGAAGAGCCATATACCAGTTGTAATCCCCCTTGGGGCTCCTGTAAACAACGGCGGTCGTTACGTATCGACTTTTTGGGTAATTTTTTCCTCGTGAGTCACTTCGTAGTGCATCGCCTTCAAGAGAGAGCGCATCATGAAGAGCATGACAAAGGTAAACGGCAGCGCCGCGATAATCGCCATCCGCTGGAGCGCCGCCAGACCGCCGGCTACCAGAAGCACCGCCGCCGCGCTGGACTGCAAAAGCCCCCAGGCGATCTTGACCGACGCCGGGGGCCGCAACTCACCGCCGGTGGTCATCATTGCCAGCACATACGTCGCCGAATCCGCGGAGGTGATGAAGAATATGCCCAGAACCAGCAACGCAAGAATTGTCAGAATCATCGTCCCCGGCAACGCCTCCAGGAGCACAAACAGCGCGGAGGAAACGTCGTTGACGGCGGTATCCACCAGCCCGCCGGCGCCGTTCAGTTCGATATCCAGGGCGGTCCCCCCGAAGACGGCAAACCACAGGAACGTCAGGAGCGTCGGCACCAGAAGCGCTCCGGACACAAACTCCCGAATCGTGCGGCCCCGGGAGATGCTGGCGACAAAGAGCCCCACAAATGGTGACCAGCTGATCCACCACGCCCAGTAAAAGAGCGTCCAGTCCTGGGTCCACTCAAATCCCTGAAACGGATTGGTGGAGAGGCTGAGGTCCACGAGCTGGGTCACATAGGAGCCGAGGGTGCTGGTAAAGATGTTGAAGATGTAGGCGGTCGGTCCCAGAACCAGGACCGCGCCCATCAGCACAAGGGTAATAATGACATTACCACTACTGAGAATTCGGATTCCCTTATCCAGCCCGGTGAGGCTGGAAATCATATACAGCACCGTTACGACCGCAATGATTACCAGTGCCGCTCCGGTGGTGGTCGGAGTGCCGAATGCCGCGCTGAGGCCCCCGCGAATCTGCATCGCCCCGAGGCCCAGGGAGGTTGCAACACCGAACACCGTTGCAAACACCGCCAGAATATCGATCGCCTTGCCGGGCCAGCGGGCGCTGGCGTCGCCGATCAGGGGATAAAATACGCTGGAGATGAGCGGCGGCATGCCCCGACGAAAGGAGAAATACGCGATGGACAGGCTCATGAGGATGTACACCGCCCAGGGGTGCACGCCCCAGTGGAAAAAGCTGCGCACCATCGCGAAGCGTGCGGCAGCGCCGCTTTCCGCGGCCAGATACGCCGGCGGCTGGGCAAAATGCTGCAACGGTTCCGCCACGCCCCAGAACACCAGTCCGATGCCCATTCCGGCGGCAAAGAGCATGCTGAACCACCCGAAATACCCGTACTGCGGTTTTTCGTGGTCGCCGCCAAGCTTGATCGATCCATAACGACCAAACGCAAGGTACACGGCAAACACCAGAAACGCGAAGGTCGCCAGAAGATAGCCCCAGCCAAAGCCGGTGAGAATCGCCCCGTGAACGCGGGAGGTAACCGTGTCCAGAAACGCCGGAGCAACCGCTCCAAAAACAACAAAGGTGAGGACCAGTATCACGGATATGACAAAAACCGCGGATGGACGCTTCATGCGGAACCGTCTCCCGGTACGATCAGCACCGATGCGGAGGCGCGATAGGCGATATCCTCAGCTACGGAGCCGAGAACTCCCTCCACTCCGTGGGACATCCCACCTTTTCCAATGATCGCAAGATCGGGCTGCCATCGGCGAATATATCCCCGCAAAACACGACGCGGGCTTCCGACCAGCGTCTCACTGCTCACCTGAAACGGGTCTGTCGCAACGGAACCGCTCCGCAAGCGCTCGACGACCTGATCCAACCGCTCCTGAATATCGGTGCGGCGGGCCGTTTCCGCCTCCGGGTCCGGCGCACGGTGGCCCGCATGGACCACGGTCAGCTTGTCGATCACGACCTCGCCGTTTTCAAGAAGCGGCAATACCGTTCGGTCCGAGTGACCGAGTTCGCTGGCGTACACCACCGAGAGCCCATCGTTTTCGGCTTCACCGCCACCGGCTCCACCGCGAAACACGAGAAACGGGCGATCACAGAGCCGCGCCAGGTCTTTGGTAACGCTTCCGATGAGGCTTCTCTGCAGCCAGCTCTTTGGTTTCCACGGTATACCAACCAGATCAACATCAGCGGCCACTGCGGCTTGCACAATTTCCGTCGCCGGAGACCCGGTCAAAATCTGTGGCCGGACAGATAACTCGGCTGTGCGGTATTGCTCGCAAATCGCCTCCAGGCGTCTCGCAGCACGTTTCCCTGCCGCCGACGAGCCGGCCACGTGGACCAGCACCGCCTGAGACACACCAAAGGTCCGGAGCATCTCCAGAATGCCGCGTACTTTGCGCTCCGGCTCGTTCAGCTCAAGGGGAACAAGGGCAGACTCGAAGACAGCGATCGGTTACCTCTCTTTTACGCATCCGGCAGGGTATGCTTGAGGCGATTTGCCCACATGAGGGAAAATGTACCCACCAGGATGGCGTAGACACCGATAAGCCAGGAAAACGCGACGATACCCGCTTCCGGCCGGAATGCGAACAGCAGTCCTATGAGAGCCGATATCACACCGGTGGCCGCGGAAAACATCGGGAAGCCATACTGGCCGCGGTTCTGTAACGCCACATACATGTACAGACCGCCCCGGATCATCAGCCAGACGGCGATCAGCATAATGACGATGCGAAGGGCCGCGCCGGGCATGAGGACAAGCACCAGGGCAACAACGAGTCCAACGATACCCTGGGCAACGGCGGACCACGTATACAGACGGCCGCGACCGCGGGACACGAAATCCACGATCGCCTCGGTGAGAAAAAACGCTCCGACAAGGAACGCGAAAACCCGCGCGGAAATTGAGGGCCAGATGAGGGCAGCGAGACCGATCAGGACGGCAATAGTCCCGCTGACGGTCAGCACCATTCTATTCTTGGTAAACGCGATCATTATTGTTCTCCTATGGGTACAACGTAACACCTTGGACACGGAAACGTCACGTGTTCAGGAGTCACCTGTCACGCGCGACGTAGCCGCAGCACCGTTTGTGTTAGTACAATTAGGGCTATGCGGGAACAAAACCAGAATACACCCCCGGAGCCGCCGCGCCCGGATATGCGCAAACGGGCAGCGTTACTCGTTTTTTTGCCCCTCCTGTTTCTGTTACCGTGGCTGAGCAATTCGTTTGCCTCCCGCGACGTGGAGACGGTTCCCTACTCGTTCTTTGATGCCCAACTCGAGGCGGATACCGTTCAGACGGTGACCGTCCAGGGAGAGAAGATCACCGGGACGCTCAGCTCCGCTCAGCAGTACACCGATCCACAGGGAAACAGCCGTCAAATCACCGATTTTTTGACCTACGTTCCCGCCACGGTTGATACCGATTACCTCAGGGAAATCAGTCGATCCAACGTCGAGGTAACCACGTTACCCACCCGGGACAACTCCGGATGGGTTTTGCTTCTGAACCTGCTGCCGATTTTCCTGATAATCTGGATATTTGTCCGTTTCAACCGCGCCTCCAAGCAACAGGGCGGTGGTGGTGGCTTTCCCGGCGGCATGTTCAACATGGGCAAGAGCCGCGCCAAGAAATACGAAAAGGACTCCAGTTCGATCCATTTTGCCGATGTCGCCGGGGCGGATTCCGCCAAGGAAGAGTTGGAAGAGGTGGTGGATTTTCTGCAGAACGCCGACCGGTACTCCGCGGTTGGCGCGGAAATACCCCACGGTGTTCTTCTGGTGGGCCCGCCGGGCAGTGGAAAAACGCTGTTGGCCAAAGCGGTGGCCGGAGAGGCGGATGTCCCTTTTTATTCGATATCCGGCTCAGACTTCATCGAGATGTTTGTCGGTGTCGGCGCCTCGCGGGTTCGCAACCTGTTTGCCGACGCACGCAAGAGTGCGCCCGCGATCATCTTTATCGATGAACTCGATTCGATCGGACGACAACGGGGAGCCGGACTTGGCGGTGGTCACGACGAACGGGAGCAGACGCTGAACCAGATGCTCTCGGAGATGGACGGCTTTGAGACCCACGAAAGCGTGATCGTTCTGGCCGCCACGAACCGGCCGGATGTCCTGGACCCGGCGCTGTTGCGCCCGGGGCGTTTTGACCGACGCGTGACCGTTCCCGCCCCCGCCGTCGGAGACCGCGAGAAGATTCTGAAGATTCACACCGCGCGCCGACCGACAGGAGACGATCTTGATCTGAGCGCGATCGCCCGAAGCACCCCCGGATTCAGCGGCGCGGACCTGGCCAATGTGGTCAACGAGGCGGCGCTTATGGCGGTCCGGGCAAGCCGCACCGCTATGATCCAGGAAGACCTGATCACTGCACGAGACAAGATCACGCTGGGGTTGAAACGCAGCGGCGTCGTCATGAACGACCTGGAACGCAAAACCGTGGCGTATCACGAGGCGGGTCACGCTCTGGTGGCCGCCCGGCTGCCCACCGCGGAACCGGTCCACCGCATCACAATTATTCCCCGGGAGCGCGCTATGGGTGTAACCCAACAGATGCCCGACGGCGATCGCTATCTTCTCCGGGAGGACTACATCCGCGACCGCCTCGTTGTCATGATGGGAGGCCGCGCCGCGGAAGAGCAGATCTTTGACGTGGTCACCAGCGGGGCGGAAAACGACCTGAAAGAGGCGCATAAACTGGCGCGCCGCATGGTGCTGGACTGGGGAATGGGTGATGCGTTCCGCAACACCGCGTTCGGCTCGGATTCACGGGAGGTGTTTCTCGGTAACGATATCGGGAAGCAGAATGAATTCAGCGATAACAGTGCGCAGCGAATGGATGAAGAGATTCATGGGATCCTCAATGACGCCTACCGGCGCGCACAGGAGCTACTCCAAAACAACGCCGAGCCTCTCGCCAGGCTGGCGGACGCCCTTCTCGAGGAAGAGGAAATCGACCGTACCCGTATGGACGAGTTGATCGGTACGGGCGAGGACTGAGTCCCTCGCCCTGCCCGGGCAGTTCCGCTCAGTCGCAGCTGGGTTGGCCGAGGTTGGTGTGATCTACCAGAATAATCAGCTGTTCCGGCAACCCGTTTACCAGGTTCCGGGGGATTCGATACCCGAACCGATTTGACAACTCGATAATCGTGGAAAGGTGATCGTAGTTCCAGTTGTGGAAGTCATCGGCGGAACAGCCGGCGGTTAACGCCAGGACCAGCTCGGCAGCGATCTCTGCCAGCTCCTCGCCCTCGTATTCTTTGGCAAGGGCGGTGAAGATATCCGCGCCTCCGGCGTGATCCGTTAATTGCAGGTCGTCGGGGAGATCAGCGACAAATTGCGCTTCCACCTGCGTCTCGCCATCGGCGGTATCCATCATTTCCACATATTTCGCGATCATTGGATAGGTTTTCTGTGCCATCATGTCCTCCTGAATATAAGGTGGAACCGCCCCACCAAATAGTCAAACGTTTTGGTTAAGCGTTCACATTTGCGACATCTGGAATCTCCTCTATACTAAGACCATAGTAAAAGCAGTCTGACAAGCACCGGTTACACAAAAGAGGAGAGCCTGATGAGCATCAACAAAGTCGCCCTGTTTACCAACGAGTATCCGCCGAACGTGTACGGCGGCGCGGGAGTCCACGTCGAGTATTTGAGCCGCGCCCTGGCGAAACTGATTGAGGTGGAGGTGCGCTGCTTTGGCGATGGCGGTGGTGGAACCAACACCGCCTCGTCCAGCGATTCGGACACGTCCCCGATCGTGACCACGCGTCAGGACGGACGCGTTCTCGTCCGCGAGTACGCACCGTGGGAGGAGATGAAACGAAACACGGACCCCCGGTTTGCCTCGGCGATGGGCGCCTTTTCACGCAGCCTTGCGATGGCAAAAGATACCCTTGATGCGGACGTCGTGCATTGCCACACCTGGTACACCCAGATGGGTGGCCTCATCGCTGCGCAACTCTGGGACATCCCCTTTCTGCTGACCACCCATTCGCTGGAGCCGCTGCGCCCGTGGAAGGTGGAGCAACTGGGCACCGCCTATCACCTCAGCAGCTGGATGGAAAAGACCGCTATTGAGAGTGCCGACCGCGTTATCACCGTCTCCCGGGAGACCGACAACGACGTCCGCCGACTCTTTTCCGGTGTGGAGGAGCGCACCCGGGTGATACACAACGGCATCGATCTGCAGGAATACGTTCCCGACCAGAATACCGATGCGATCCGGGCGCACGGCATTGATCCGGAACGACCGTACGTGCTCTTTGTCGGACGGATTACCCGCCAGAAGGGAATTATCCATCTCGTAGACGCGATTCCCCACATCGACCCGGCGACGCAGATCGTCCTGCTTGCCGGTGCGCCGGACACCCCGGAGATCGCTACAGAGATGACCGAGCACATCACCGCCGCGCGGCAGGGGCGGAACAATGTGTTCTGGATCGATGAAATGCTGCCGCGCCCCGAGACGATTCAGTTTTACTCCCACGCCACCGTGTTTGCGTGTCCCTCGGTGTACGAGCCGTTTGGAATTATCAACCTTGAGGCGATGGCGTGCGAGACCGCTGTGGTTGCCTCCCAGGTGGGCGGCATTCCCGAGGTCGTCGTTCCCGATGAGACGGGGGTGCTGGTGGACCCGGACCTCGTTCCCGGTACGTTTACACCGAAAGACCCGGACCGTTTTTCCCGCGATCTGGCAACGGCGATCAACGCGGTGGTAACCGACCCGGAGCGGGCGCGCCGATACGGGCAGGCGGGCCGGGTACGGGCGGAGCAGTATTTCAGCTGGGACGCGATCGCCGAGAGAACGCTGGCGCTGTACGAGGAAGCTGAGCGTTCGCGGGATGGGGGAACGGCGGGCGCGGCGGCCACGTGAAAAGTGCTCCCCATAAGTAGAAGTTTTTGTAATCATATTGGTAGTTATGTCACAAGTGTGATAGATTCCGGGTACGATAATGTCATCACAGACGGACATCTCCCACGCCCACAGAGTTCTTGAGAGTCTCGAGCAGCGAATAGACGGAATCATTGACCAGGTGGCGTTGCACCGACTGGGTCGGGAGGGGGTTCCGGATACCGAGCTGGTTTCAAAACCCTCCGCACCGCCCGATCCGCCCCTCGCTACAGACCGCAGCCTCTTCGAGGTGCTCATTCAACGCCTTGTCAAAGGGTATCGCGGTGCCGTTGATGACGATCTGCCGGCGCGGCGCCTCGAGACGCAGATCCGTGACGCCACCGATCCGGCGTGTCTCATCGATCCGGACGGAGTAATCGAGTACACCAATCCGGCGTGGGAACGGAACCTGGGCTATCCGGAAGAACAGATGCGCGGGATCGCCCTGACCGAGCTGATTGACCCGGAATACCGGCCCGGCGTGGTCGCTCGGGTCACCAGCCCCGGCGGCCAATCAGACCCCGATCCCTCCGCCGCGTTACCCTCCCCGACAGATCCGCTGGACGGGGTGCTTGTCTTCCGCCTGCGCCGTGCAGATGGTACGAAGCGGTCCGTTGAGATGGTCACCGCTCCGCGGACGAACGGTTCCGCCCTGGCGGTATTACGCGACGTTTCTGTTACGACAGACCTGGTTGAGAAACTGCGAGAGAGCCGGAACAACTACGACGCCCTTTCCGAGACGATCACCGAAGCAATTCTACGCCTTGACGAGGAACTCCACATCGTCTTTGCCAACTCCGCGGTAAAGACGACGTTCGGGTATGAGCCCGATGATTTGCACGGGCGCCATTTCTCGATTCTGTTTCCCGCCTCGGTCTACCGTCGCAACGAAGAGAGCTTCAGGAAGTACTTTGTGGTCGACGATCAGGATCGCTCCAGCCATGGGCTCAGCAACACCTTTGAAATCCTCGGTCATCACCTTCATCGTGGCGTTGCGCCGATGGAGATCTCCTTCGGGAACTCCAAGGAGTTCCGCGGCCGCACCCTCACGTGCATCGTTCGCGATATCACCCAGCGAAAGAACGCCGAACGGCGCCTTCGCCATCTGGCGTATCACGACCAGCTCACCGGACTGGGCAATCGCGACCTTTTTGAATCGGATATGAGTCATCTGTTTCAGCAATCCGGAGCGTTTGAAGCGGGACCGGCGGCGCTCATGTTCCTTGATCTTGACGGGTTTAAGCAGGTCAACGATACCCTCGGACACGATGTGGGCGACGATCTGTTGGTACAGACGGGAAAACGGCTGGTGAAGTCTCTGCGAGAGAGCGACTCGGTGTACCGGTTCGGTGGTGACGAGTTTGTCGTACTTCTCAGCTTTGTCCGGGACCGGCGCGGGGCGTCAGTGGTGGCCCACACAATTCTCGCGGAGATCCGGCGTCCATTTGACGTTATCGTTTCCGGGGACACAAACGGAAAGACTGCGACGGTCAGTGTCGGTGTCAGCATCGGTATTTCGATGCTTCCCGAGCACGGGCCCACGATTTCCACTGCCACCAAGACAGCCGACCTGGCGATGTACTCCTCCAAAGAGGCGGGAAAGAACCGTTTCACGTTTTTTGATCCATCCATGGACCAGCGCGCCCACGACCGCTGGCACCTTGAACAGGGTATCCGCACCTCTCTGGAGCGTCAGGAGTTCAAGATGTTCTACCAGCCGCTGGTGGATATCGACGGTGGTATCCTCGGATACGAGGCATTGCTCCGTTGGGACAGCCCCGGTTACGGCACCGTCCCTCCGTACCGGTTTATCGCGATTGCCGAAGAATCGGGACTCATCGTGCCGCTTGGCGCGTGGGGAATCGAAACGGCGTTTCGCGATGCGGTTACATGGGTCGGACCAGATGGCAACCTCCCGTACATCTCGGTCAACCTTTCGCCCAAACAGTTTGAACGCGCCGACCTGCTGACAACCCTCACAAACGTCATTGCCCGGACACGTATCGATCCGGGGCGCGTCATTATCGAGGTTACCGAAACGTCGGTTATGAGCGCGCCCGAAGAGTCGATCGCAACGCTGGAAGCGCTCAAGGCGCGCTTCCCGGATATGCTGATCGCAATTGACGATTTCGGGACGGGGTATTCCTCGCTCAGTTATCTGACCCGACTCCCGGTGGACATCATCAAAATCGATCTGTCGTTTGTCAGCAACCTTTTTGTTC
>JAQIBO010000136.1 GCA_027859055.1 Spirochaeta sp. | reverse complement strand
GTTTACGTTCTGACCGCCGGGCCCACTGCTCCGAGAAAACTGGTCTGTGCTTACTATCGCTACGCGTTGGTGGAGTTCGGCCCGATTCATAACATCAGGATTTTAGCATTGAACGGTGGTACCGATACACGGTGCCCAACCCCCAAAACCTACAACTTCTATGATACGATACAGCAATGGCACACCTTGAAGACCTGATTGAAGAGCTATCTACACAGGAAACCCGGATTACATTCTCGCATTTCACCCCGCAACTCGGTGTTGAGATCGGACTCGCGCTGTACGCAACCGCCCGTGACCAACACGCGCCGGTTGCGATCGACGTCTATGCGTTTGACCACGTTCTGTTTCACATCGCTTTACCGGGTGCAACGCCGGACAACGATCGTTGGATTGAACGCAAACGGGCGGCGACGCTTCGGTTTCATAAAAGCTCGTTTCGAATCGGGCGGGAATTGGAGGCCGCAGGAACGACGATTGACGAACGGTATTACGTCGATCCTCGATCATTCAGCGCTCATGGCGGATCGTTTCCCCTGAGACTGACTGATGGTGGTGTCGTCGGAGCGACGACTGTGTCAGGATTACCCCAAGAGGCGGATCACGCTCTCGTTGTTTCGGTCCTGGAACGATTCGCAAAATAAGGAAAGGGAAGATCTGAGGCTCCGCCGGACGACCAACAGTACAGCATGATTCCCCTGTGGATAGAACGTGGGTTTGGTGCGGATAATCGGTGGAAAAGATGGGAAAAGATGGGGACGGAGGCGATCTTGTTGATCGCAGAAAAGATAAAGAATTGCCAGTCTTCGTAAAGCACCAGCATGGTTTTCCCGTGTTGGAATTTTTATGAGAAAGCCAAGAGATCTTCGTGAACACGCCGAGTATCATGTAGTAGCGCGGGCGAACCGCCAGGAGTTTATCTTTGAAACGAAAGAGATAAAGGATCTGTTCTTGAGTGTCGTCTGCAGGGCGAAGCAGAAGTACTCGTTTACCATCAGGAATTTTTGTATTATGAGCAATCACTTCCACATGCTCATTCATCCCGAGAATGGCGAGAGCCTTTCCAAAATCATGCAATGGATCTTGAGCGTCTTTGCTGCCAAGTTCAACCGTTTTTTCGGTTACGTCGGCCACGTGTGGTACGATCGTTTCAAGAGCGTCGTGGTTAACAGCCTCCGGCAGTTTGTCGCTGTATTCAATTACATTACGGTGAATCCAGTAAAGGCCGCGATCGTACGCGACGCTTTCGATTATGCCTACCTCGGTCTCCGGCATATCCGTGACGGGGATTTTTCCGTCGTCGCACCTCCAGACGAACTGGTCCGCCTCTTGTTTCCAGCATATACAGCACCACTTCTTACCTCGTCGTAGGACTCAGGCAACTCCATCTTCCTGCGAAGGTTAGTCCTCACCATTGGTAGCCGTTGCCTCCAAACGTGTAGGCGGGACCGAGCAAAACGTAGACGATACTTCGGGCGTTGTCGTTGATTGAATATCCGAATATCAACTCTCCAAGTTCGGTATTTACAGCAATGGCAATCCTCCCACCAGCGACGGTATCGGTGTTGACGACCGCTTCCAACTCCTGGTCCCAGATTCTACCCGCGTTTCCGCCGACGCGGAGGTATATCGACTCACCGATTCCCAGGGGAAGCTGTAGAAGCCTGAATCGTACGTCTCCACCGGCGGTGAGGATATGATTGCCAGATAGTTCCTGATAGTAATACCCCTCAAACAGCTCAGCACCCCCGGTAACGTACTGCTCATACGGTGGAAGATCAGAGTTCAGGTCGCTTCCGCCTTCAAGTCGGAGTTGCAGGTTAATTCGATCGGTCAGCGGAAAGAACCGGCGGCCGGAATAGTCAATACGCCCATTAAACGACCGATCGGTATCATCGTAGCGACGGCGATATGCAAAGGATGCCTCGCCACCGCGATTCGGGAAAAATGCGCGATCCAATGTGTCGTAATGAAGACGACTATGAACGCCGACGCGCCGGGTTTCAAATTCTTCGATTGATTCTGCTCCCTGGACGCGGTCGAGCGAGAATCTCTCTACGAAACCGGAGACTTCGAGGGTGGCCCGGCGAACCAGTGGGGTTTCGAGACCCGATTCGAAACCATTTCTGCGCTGCAGATACAAAGATTCGATCGTCCGGTCGTCGTAGCGAATGAGCGGCGGAGCCAAAAGATATCCGGCTATCCCGATTCGAATCGGCCCGATGAGGGCGGTGTTCACTGAAAGCCGTGTCTGAGCGACCTCGGTGATCCATACGTCAGATTCAAGCCGAATCGCCTCCGTCCCCATGTTCGACGTGAAATTCCCGTGCAGGACTGATCGGGAATTCATTTCTCCGTCAAGGTTTATGCGAGACCCGAAACCGAGTTGGAGCTCTGACGTATGCGGCTTTTCCGGTACCGCGTAGATGGTCAGTCTGTGGTGTGAACCATCGGTTTCGGCGCTTTTTCCGCCGTGAGATCGTAGGAAACATACTCGTATTCACCGCTATCGTAGAGTGCATACACCGCGCTCCGAAGTTCTGCGGCTGTGTATTCGTTCCCCAGGAATGAGAGATAGAACTGTTTCAGCGAATCCGGGGTATCACGATCGGGTGGGACATCCAGATGAACAGCATCGATGTGAAACAATCGGTTGGCATGTGGAGGCCGGTTGGAGCGGTCCGGGGACGGGAAGTGGTTTGGGGACGGAGGACCGGTAGTTGAAAGGAAACCGCCTGAATGACCGGTGCCGGATGTGCGTCCAGCGCTTCCTCGTTCCGCAATCACCCGGTCACGCAGGGCAAGGAGTTGCTCCCGCTGCTCCTCTGCAGCCGTCCTTCCAAGCTCAACCAACTCCATCGCTCGATCAAAGTCTACCGTGGTATAACCTTCCAGATCAGGGACGATTACGATATCCGCCAGTGCGCGATTCTCCCTGACTCGTTCCTGCCGGAGAATGATCCCTGCCTGTTCAACAATGGAACCAATGTCCTGGAGTTCATCGATGCTGCGGTCGGGTTCAAACAGATCTACCGCGATGACGATATCAGCCCCGAGATCTTTTACGACGTCAACCGGAAGATTGTTGGACCAGCCGCCATCTATCAGATATCTCCCGTCGTAACGCAAGGGAGTGAGAATCCCCGGTACGGCAATGCTTGCACGGACCGCGCTTTTCAGGTCTCCCGATGTGTATACGACCTCCGTCCCCGTCAAAAGGTCGGTAGCCACGATACCGATAGGACGGGGAAGGGTATGAAAGCTATCCGTGTCCGCGTACTGCCAGAGAAGGGCGTCGAGAAATTCCGTGACGCGCTGTCCGGCGGAAAACCCCGTTGGCGTCACAAGATTCCACTCGTTGAACCGTGCCGTCAAACGGTACCGACGAGTGGCCTCGCGAGCATCCACGGCCAAACTGGTACGAATAGGCGCGTCAAACAGGAGTTCGCTCCAATCAGCCGATCGAACGATATCAAGCATCTCTTCGCCGGTGTACCCGGCGGCGTACAATGCGCCGACGATGCTACCGATGCTCGTACCGGAAAGGTATTGCGGATCGAGGCCAATCTCTTCCAGGAACAGAATAACACCGAGATGAGCAAATCCGAGTGCTCCGCCCCCGGCGAGAGCGAGACCAACCGTCGGTCCGGACGTCGGTGTAGTACCTGGCTCACTCACCTCGTCAGGGTGAAGCTTAGTCATACCGACAACCGCAAAGGTCATAAAAATGAGGGCGATCTTGCGCACATTTGAATGAGATCGGCGAACTTCTGAAAGTGTCACGTCGGTATTGTAGTGCAGCGTCTACAGGTTGGGTATCTGTCGCCCACCGGTTTCGCCTGCCGAATGCTCGGTTATCCGTGCTCTCGAGCTTGAACCGGCGGGTGTAACGGTGGTGCACCAGCTGACGTCGACCGGGTTTTTGCGTATTTTTCACACATGAACTGGTATTCACTCGGAGCTGATGCAGTGTTGGTCCTTCACTTTGGATACATCGCGTTCACCATTGGCGGCGCAGCTGCAATCGCAATCGGCGGTCTGCTGGGTTGGCGCTGGGTGAGGCAACCGATCTTTCGGTTCATCCATTTCGGTGCGGTGGCGTTTGTCGCCGTTGAGGCGATGCTCGGCGTTCTGTGTCCGCTGACAAAATGGGAGTACGCATTACGCCGACGCGCTGGTCACACGGGGACGGAGGAAACTTCGCTTGTTGTCCGAATCGTCCACCAGCTGATCTTCTACGATTTTCCGGATTGGGCGTTCATCGTGTTGTATATCGGGTTCGCGGCACTGGTCATGGCGCTTTTCTTCATTGTGCCGGTCCGTCGGTCCCGATGAAGGTCTCAAACCCGGAGCCACGATGCCCCGGCATGTTCCCGGTGCTACCAGTCCATGGTAGACTCACTACCGATGGAACCGACACGTTGTCCGTGGTGCGGAGATGACCCGATCTATGTCGCGTATCATGATACGGAGTGGGGTGTTCCCGTTCACGAGGAGCGCCGGCATTTCGAGTTTATCGTTCTTGAAAGTGCGCAGGCCGGTCTCAGTTGGCTCACTATTCTGAAACGGCGGCATGGATATCGTCGCTGTTTTGCTGAATTCGATCCTGAAGCGGTTGCTCGATTTGATGAACACGCTATTCTCCGGCTCACGCAGGAAACTTCAATCATAAGAAACGAAAAGAAGATCCGTGCAACAGTCGGTAATGCCCGCGCTTTTTTGGCAATTCAGGAAGAGTTCGGTAGTTTTGAAGATTATATCTGGCGCTTCGTTGATGGTACGCCGATCGTAAACACGTTTCAGTCGATGTCGGATGTTCCCGCGGAAACACCGCTGTCCCGTACGATCAGTCAGGACCTCAAGGGCCGAGGGTTTTCCTTTGTCGGTCCGGTAATTATGTATGCCCACATGCAGGCAACCGGTCTGGTAAATGACCACCTTGTCACGTGTTTTCGACACCCGACACACTCAGCGTGACCGCACTGGTCTAGTCTGTCTTGAATTGAGCTACCTCCTGAGCCAGAGCCGCCATGCGTTCCTTGTTATTCCCGACGATCTCGTTAACGGCGGAAATCGAAGCTGAAATTGTCGAGATCCGTTCGATTACCGACTGTGCCTGGGCGTTCAACTTGCTGGCCGAGGCAGCGAGCGTCTCGATAGAGGTGTTGATCGTTTCCGAGTCAGTGTTGATTCGTTCCGATTCACGTTGAACCGTATCGGTCACCTCCCGGATTTCGCTGATTGAGCGAACTATCTCCTTGCTGGCGTACGCTTGCTCGTCCAGTCCAGCCATCATTTCGCTCATCGCACGCGCCACATCCTGAACACTGTCCACGATGCGATCGAATGCTTCACCGGCGGACCGGTTGATTTCACCGGCTTCATGGATGCGAGCGATGTCCTCGCGAAGCGTCTTGTTGATTGTTCCGGCGTTTTCACTCGACAGGACGGACAGTTTTCGGATTTCATCGGATACAACGGCGAACCCCTTCCCCGCCTCACCCGCGTGGGCGGCTTCGATAGCGGCGTTCATCGCCAGCAGGTTGGTCTGTTCAGCTACCGTGTTGATTACATCTATCATTTCCAACATATCTTGTGTGGATGTTTCAACCGTTCCGATAGCAGAGACCGACTCTCTGATCTGTTCCCCGGCAGTATTGGCCATCGAAACCAAATGATCAGTGAGCGTCTTGTTCTCTTTTGCGATGCCGTCAAGGCTTCTGATCGATGCGTCCATCTCTTCCACTGCGGCGATGGAGTCGCTCACTGCCCCAGCCTGGCGCCCGACAGATGTGGTGAGTTCAGCGATGGAGCTGGTGATGTGACGGACCGATTCAGCGGAGTCCTGGAGGCTCTTGTCGAGGTGAGCGACACCGTCCTGCATGTCTTGTACTGCCTGACCATTGGCAAATACGTTTTCTTCGGCATTGTGACTTTCGCCGGCGAGGCGCTCAGCATTCGTGATCAATTCCTGAGCTCTACTCTTTATCACGACGATTATCGAAAGCAGATGGTCCGAGAAATTGTTGAAACTTTCCGAAATCAAGCCGATTTCGTCGTTTCGTTGGAGCGGTATCCGTTCGGTAAGGTCAGCGTCGCCCTCCGAGATTCCGTTGATCCGTTGATGTAAACGGCGTAACGGAATCACCAGCTGGGGACGGAGGAGCAGGTACACGACGATCGTAACAAATCCGACTATTACGACGACCAGTCCAGCAATGCGGAATGCGTAGGACCATAATTCATCAGACAGTGCGCTGATATCGGTGTGTATAACGATTCCGTTCGCGTAGTATTTGAGCCGATCATCATCGATCTGGTAGCGGCCTCCGTACGGGCCTTCGGCCCACGTTTCCACACCGGGTCCGGTTGAAGTGCGTATTTGGCGCACTCCGCGGCCGGCAAGGCGTTCTGTCGCTTCGTTAAACAGGTTAAGCTGGTTGTTACCTCCGTCCCCACCGCCACCGTCCCCACGAGTGACACCATCAAGGGTTTGCGAAACAAGAGATGCCTGAAAGAGATAACGGTTGATCAGTGTTTGCCGTTGCGAAAACGTGGAAAACCCGAGAATGATCGCTTCGACAAGCAGGATCGCCAGTGCGACGGTGATTATGATGCGCTGCCCGATGGATCTCAATTTTATACTCCATCCTGTGTTTCACACATCGTCTCGGTTTTGACGGTGGCGTAAATCTTTTCAAATGCTTCATGAGTGTCCATAAATACCTCAAACACCTCAGGGCCGAACATCTCCGCGCCGCGCAGACCGGTACGGTCGTCATGGGCGAGGAGTGCCCGCGTCTTCTCATGGGAAAAAGACGGTTTGTACTGCCGGCACGACCGGAGCGCGTCG
Source organism: Spirochaeta sp. (assembly GCA_027859055.1). GTDB lineage: Bacteria > Spirochaetota > Spirochaetia > DSM-27196 > Alkalispirochaetaceae > Alkalispirochaeta. Next base: position 59 of record JAQIBO010000136.1, on the reverse strand, counting down.
TATTTGTCTGCCAGTGAAACGACCAGCGCTTCCTGCGGAATCGTATCTCCCGACGGGGC
>JAQIBO010000111.1 GCA_027859055.1 Spirochaeta sp. | reverse complement strand
TCATCGGCAACGGCGCGTACCGCCACGCACCTGACCTGACCAACCCGGTGAACGACGCAACCGAGATGGCCCGGGAACTGCGGCAAATCGGCTTTGATACGCAGGTGGTGATCGACGCGGACGTCATGGCGATGGAACGGGCGCTGCGTACCTTCGGCGATCGACTGCGCAGGGACGCCGATTCGGCGGGAATCTTCTTTTACGCCGGCCATGCGGTCCAATCGGATGGGGTGAACTACCTGCTCCCGGTGGACGCCGACATTGGTTCCGAGTCGGAACTGCGCCGCAAGACGATCGCCCTGCAGGAAATTCTCGGTACGATAGAAGACGCACGCAACCGGTTCAACATGGTGGTACTGGATGCCTGCCGGGATAACCCCTTTGCCGGGAGCTTTCGCAGCGCTTCCCGGGGACTTGTTCGTACCACGTCGGCACCACCGGAGACCCTGGTGGTCTATGCCACGGACGAAGGCAATGTCGCCGCCGACGGTACCGGGAGAAACAGTCCCTTTACCGAAGCGCTGCTGGCCAATCTCACCACGCCGCGGCTGGACGTGGAACTAATGATCCGCCGGGTCACCGCGGACGTGCAGCGCGCTACCGGCAACATGCAGCGTCCATGGCGGTACTCAAGCGTGACCAGTGAGTTCTTCCTGGTGCCTGCGGCAGTGGCTGCAGGGCAGACCGCTCAACCGCCGCAGCGGACGACTCCGGCAGTACGCGAGAGCATCCCCACGGAGTTCGTCCAGGGTGGCACCTTCCGGATGGGCAGCCCCAGTGGGGGCTCCGACAACGAACGTCCGGTACGCAGCGTGACGGTGAGCAGTTTCCGCATGGCACGCACGCCGACCACCGTTTCCCAATTCAGAGCTTTCGCGAACGCCACGGGATACCGTACCACCGCGGAGACCTCGGAAGGCGGGTTTGTATGGACCGGTAGTTCATGGGAAGCCCGTTCCGATGCCAACTGGCGTAATCCATACATACGGCAAACCGACGAGCATCCGGTGGTGTTGATCAGCTGGTATGACGCGGTAGCCTATGCCAACTGGCTGAGCAAGCAGGACGGGCTTACCCCGGCCTACCGGATCAGCGGGACAAACGTGAGCTGGGACCAGGGGGCAAACGGATGGCGGCTGCCCACCGAGGCGGAGTGGGAGTTTGCCGCCCGGGGCGGGACACAAAGCCGGGGCTACACCTACGCCGGGAGTAACGATGTAAACGATGTGGCGTGGTACCGGGAGAACGCCAACAGCCGCACGCAGCCGGTAGCGGGAAAGCAGCCCAACGAGCTTGGGTTGTACGATGTGAGCGGCAACGTGTGGGAGTGGGTCTGGGACTGGTTCGGGGACTACCCATTAAGCGCGCAGACGGACCCCACGGGGCCGTCATCAGGCAGTAACCGCGTCCTCCGCGGGGGGAGTTGGCTTGTTCCCGAATCGTTGGCGCGTCCGGCGTTTCGCAACGACTTCTTCACCCCGGACTTCCGGAACGGCATCTTCGGGTTCCGGCTTGTGCGGCATGCAGTTCGGTAGCGGGCCATGCAAGCAGGGCGGGCGGCGGAAGCCGGCCCGGCGGAGCCACGGATGCATGGGCGAGCAGATGGTTTTAGCCATGTCAAGGAAAATCTGCGGTGATCACCTCCTTTTTGCGAGGGTGTGCTGCGGATGAGATTCGTTTTGATTTCCGCGCCCGTACCGGTGTATACTTCTTCTCATACGGCGAGGTGTGAGGTTGCTTCAGGGAGTCATTCCCTGCCGGCTCAGGTTCCGGATTGCCCTCATGCCTCGTTTCCGTTTCCTGCGCAGCCACTGCCTTGAGATCCCGGTAAAATCGTCGCACCAGTGCTCGGGCGACCCGCTTGTACAGCTCCGTCTGCTTCATCCCTCGCGCTTTGAGAGACCGGTAGTAGCCGGTCAGATGAGAATCAGGATTGTACAAGGTATAATTCCGCGCTGCGGTGAAGAATGTGTTCTTCAACCGGTGGTTGAACATGAACGTACTTCTCTCGGTCGTTCCGATTCCTGTCTTGTGTTCCCGTCGTCCGAGCCCCGCATATGAGGCAAGGTGGTCGTCGTTGGGAAACCGAGAGATGTCAGCGATCTCCGAGACGATCTGCGCTGCGGTAATTGCACCGATGCCTCCGTATTCCATGAGGCGGCTAGTGAAGGCGTTTCGTTCAACTTCAGCCTCGATCTGGTGGTACAGCAGGCGCACCGCCTGTTTGAGTGCCAGTGCGGTAGACGCGGAAACCTTCAGCTCCACTTGAGCTACTGTGGAGTACGGCTGTACATCGGCAGCCACATCCTTCAACACCATGATTTTATCGATGATGTTCGTGCGGTGCTCGTCGATCACCTCGGCAATCCCTTCTCGCGTAAATGATTGCCAGGTAGTAAGATCCGGATACCAGGCGAAGAGCTTCAACAGCCATTGCTGCGACACACATCGCGATTTACGAGTGCCCCCACTTAAGCCTCGGAGCGTCAAAAACATATCGCCGGAGACATTCTGGATACGCTGCCAGAGCCGATTGATTTCCCGTGTCGCTTCCTTCTGCTTTTGCTCATACAGGCGTACAAGCGGTCTGAGTGTCTCATCGGGAAACCACGTCCGCCGATGAATTTCAAGATTTCCCTGAGCTGCCTGCTCGCGGGCGAAATACGCCACGGCAACGGCGTCTTTCTGATTGTTCTTGTGCTGACCAAGAACCGCCTGACGATACCGTGTGATGCGATACGGATCGATGCTGTAAAACGGAATCTCCGCCGTACGAAGCGCTCGCTCCAGCGGACGGGTATACCCACCGGATCCTTCGATAGCGACGACGTCAATCTTTTCGTCTCGTATCCACTCGATCATCTGATCAAGCTCGGTGACCTTGATAGTAAACGTTCTGTGGCTCGTCTCACGTTCTCCGTTCCGGATGAACGCGCACTCGAAATCACCTGACGCCGGATCAACTCCAACAAACGTGTTTTGTTTCATGAGCTGTCCTCCTCATGATAAACCGTCGTGACCCTTTTCGCGGCATACTTGTAATCAGCAACTACCCGATTTGGGCAGGCATTGGTTTTACGTGCCGATGAAAAGACCGCATGGAGTAGGCATTCTGCTCGTGGGCGATTCTTTCGAAGCAGCAATCGAAATAGCCTCTACTCCATGTGGTAATCATAATCAAAAACCATCAGGTATAGCTTACAAG
>JAQIBO010000463.1 GCA_027859055.1 Spirochaeta sp. | reverse complement strand
ATACGGTGGTACAACGAGAAACGCATCAAGTTATCCCTTGGCGGAGTAAGTCCCGTCGAGTATCGTGAACGTCTGGGGTTGACGGTATGAAATCAGTCCAAGAAAACGTCCGCACCCCCGTATTACCGTATCGGGTTCCCGGAAATTACCGTGAGGAATTCCCGGGAAAAACCGTGGAAAAAGGAGGGGCAGTTGAGACACTGCTCCCGGTAATCACTACCCTTCGTCGATGTACTACCAACGATGAAGGAGAAAAGGAAACGGTGCTCAACATGCCCCAGATACAAGATATCAGAGATATGGCCCGGGATCGATCAGTGGCCAGTATTTCACGGAGTCTGTCCGTTGATGAGAAGACGGTCAGAAAGTACTTGAAGCAGGACGATTTTTCGCCACAACCGCCCGAAAAGGCGCAGCGGACGTCACGTCTTGATGCCCACAAGGAGCTGATCAACCAATGGCTTTCCGAAGACGAGACACGCTGGCATAAACAGCGGCATACCGGGAAGAGAATCTACGAACGCCTTCGTGAAGAATCGCCGGGGTTCGACTGTTCCTATAACGTCGTGCAGCGATACGTGAAGGAGGTGCGGGGAGCGAAACAGGAACAGCGGGCGAACCAGGAACTGATCTGGCACCCAGGAGAAACACAAGCCGACTTCGGTGAGGCGGATTTCATCGAACGCATGGAGAAGGTAAGGAAGAAGTACCTGACCCTCTCCTTTCCCCAGAGCAACGACAGTTTTAATCAGGTTTCCGGCGGTGAGAACGCCGAGTGCGTCTGCCAGGGGCTGAAGGACATCTTCGCCTACATCGGTGGCGTCCCTCCTCTGATCATATTTGACAACGCCACCGGCGTTGGTCGGCGAGTCGGGGAGGTGATTCGCGAGGCGAAACTCTTCCAACGGTTTCGGGCACACTACGGATTCTCGGTGCGATTTTGCAACCCCTATGCGGGCTACGAGAAGGGAAACGTGGAGAACAAAATCGGGTATACCCGGCGGAACATGTTTGTTCCAGAACCCTCCTTTGATGACATTGAGGCGTTCAATCGTGAGCTGTTGGACCGCCATAAGGAGAAAGCTGATGAGCTTCACTACAAGAAACTGTTGCCCATCAGGGAGCTGTATCTCGCTGATGAACAGGCGCTAATGCCGCTACCCAACAAGCCGTTCGATGTATGCCGCTACGAGTACGTAAAAACCGACGGGTATGGGAAAATCCACATCGATGGGCGGCACCATTACTCGACTCGACCGGAATACGCCGGCCGGGACGTCCTGGTTGGTATCCGGGCCCATACGGTGGATATCCTCGATAGCAACAAACAGCTGGTAGTGCAACACACCCGGCAGTACGGGGCAAACCGAAGCGACACGGTGGACTATCGGACCTCCCTGGCAATGCTGTTACGGAATGCCGGAGCATGGCCCAACAGTGGCATCCGGGAGCTGGTACCACCGCTTCTTAAGGATGTAATGGACGCACAGCCCCGTGACGAGCTTCGAGAGACGTTACGAACCCTCCACCTCCTCACCAACCGCTACAGCTTCGAGACGGCGATAGAAGCGGTTGAAGAGGGTATCCGTATCAACCGGGCAACCTTCTGCGATGCCGCAGTCCTGGCGGCGCGGATCACCGAATACGGACTTGATACCGCGGCGGAGCACGGACCGGATCTGAACGTCTACGATACGTTCCTCACCGGTGCGGAGGTGACGAGATGATCGCTACCGCCCGTGATCGTGAACAGACAAGAAGGGAAATCGCCGGGTACAGCCGGGGCTTGATGCTTTCCGCCGGTGTGAGCGATCTCTGTGCAACCGAGGCGACACCCAAGCAGGAGGAGTTTCTCCATCGGGTGTTGGCGGAAGAGATGGCACGACGAGACCGCAACCGAAAGACGCGGCTTCTCTCACGAGCGGGATTCCCGGTGCTCAAGAGTTTCACCGACTATGACTTTTCCGGCATCCGTTTCCCGCCGGCGCTGACTAAGGAGGAACTGGTCAGTTGCCGGTTCATCGCCGAGAAGAAGAACCTGGTTCTCTACGGCGGCGTGGGTACCGGGAAGACCCACATGAGTCTTGCTCTGGGCATCATGGCCTGTGAGATGAGCCTCAAGGTGCGCTTCTACACAGTGACCGAACTCGTGCTCAAACTCTCTGACGCTTACCGCACGGGAACGATGGAACGGTTGGTTCGTGATCTAAAACAGCTGGATCTCTTGATCCTCGATGAATGGGGATACGTACCGGTAGACCGAGAAGGCTCACAGCTGTTGTTCCGAATTATCGCCGACAGCTACGAGAGCAAGAGTCTCATCCTCACCACCAACCTGGAGTTTTCCAGATGGGGGAGCGTGTTCACCGACGAACAGATGGCCGCCGCCATGATTGATCGCCTGGTACATCACGGGCACCTGTTGATGTTCGAATCGAAAAGCTACCGGATGACCCACGCCCTGATGCGCCACACCGCCGTTACCGAGACATCGAACGGAAAGGGAACCCCATGACGATTACCCGAGAACAAATCGACCGGATGCGTGCCGACGGCAGGCTGCGCATCGACGCCCAGCTGGAAGAAATGATCATCGCTCAATACGGCGTTGAACCGGAATCGCACGAATACAGCGAGCAAGATCTCCATGAACAGATCAGGAAACTGATTGACCGATATAACCAGGAACACGCGGTTCACCACGGGCTTGAAAACCACTCAAAACCGTGGGACCCCACCGCGACACAGGCGAACCCGCCGACTTCAGAAAAGGAGTTAATGGCGTAAATTATATCATAATCAAATTTTTAGATGGCGACGGTAAAACCCGGGAATTTCCCGCGGTAATTTCCGGGAAGCCATCACGGTAAAAGGGGGGTGCGGACGATTTCTTGGACTGATTTCATACCGTCAACCCCAGACGTTCACGATACTCGACGGGACTTACTCCGCCAAGGGATAACTTGATGCGTTTCTCGTTGTACCACCGTATATACTCATTAACAT
>JAQIBO010000125.1 GCA_027859055.1 Spirochaeta sp. | reverse complement strand
ATCCACGGCTTCTCGCAGCTCCTGCGCGAGGATGAGGACCTGACGGCGCAGCAAAGGGATTCCGCCGCGGAGGTTGTTAGAGCCGGAGATCACCTGCTGTCGCTTGTCAACGAGGTCCTTGATCTTGCCCGGATAGAGAGTGGACGGGTGGACCTCTCGATTGAGCCGGTGTCGTGCGCCGGTGTATTGAGCGAGTCGGCAAAGATGATCGAGCCGTTTGCAGACAAGTACGGTATCCGTCTGGAGATTGGTGAGGCCGGTGGCCTGACGATGCAAGCCGACGCGATACGGGTTAAACAGGTGCTGGTCAATCTGCTTTCCAATGCGATCAAGTATAACAGGCCCGGCGGATCAGTGGCCGTTGCGTGCTCCCGGCGGGACAATACGATACGGATATCGGTTACCGACACCGGCGAGGGGATTCCTGAACAGAAAATCGGGGAGCTCTTCACCCAATTTAACCGCCTCGGGCGGGAAAGCGGTGATATCGAGGGCACCGGGATCGGCCTTGCGCACAGCAAGCGCCTCGTGGAGCTGATGGACGGCTCGATCGGCGTCGAGAGCGTGTACGGCACAGGAAGTACGTTCTGGATCGAGGTGCCTGCAAGCGAGGAGACGGGAGACGGCGGCGGCTCCCCGTTCGGTGCGGGTAGTCGGGGCGAGGACCTCGGGGAAAGCGAAGACACCCGCAAGCAAATCACCGTACTGTATATAGAAGACAACCCGGCGGCGGTCCGGTTGATGGAGCAGATGCTGATCACGCGCGCACGTTACCGTCTTGTTACCGCGCACTCCGGTTCCCTGGGGGTGGATATCGCGGAGGTGGAGCACCCGGAGGTGATGCTCGTGGACATAAACCTGCCGGGAATCGACGGCTACGAGGTGCTCCGCCGTGTACGGGAGAGTGAGTGGGGCCGTGAGATTCCAGTCATCGCGGTGAGTGCCAACGCGATGGATCACGCGGTGAAGCGCGGCGAGAATGCGGGATTTACCGAATACGTCACCAAGCCCTTCGATATCGCGAACTTTCTTGCTACCCTCGACGAGGTCACAGCCGGGCTGTTAGAGGGGTAGGGTGCAAATTGTTCTTGACAGGTACAATCTGCACCCCCTCCGGCGGCACGGTCACGATCAGTTCAGGAATCGATGTCGGGTGGGATCATCTGGAAGTGACTGTCCGCTTCCAGTAAATCCAGCCTGTGCACTCTCGCGGTAGCGGCGATGAGCAGATCCGTTGATGGTACGGTTATTCCGCGTACGCGGCAGGTCGTTGCCAGGTTATGTGCCATGATCCAAACCGCATCGGTAGTTGAAACGCGCTCCAGTGTTGTAGTGATCTTTCGAAGTTTGGACCGCTCGTCTTCGCCATGGGCGCCGTTCCACAACTCAAGAATCACGATGTCGCACAGGACGGCGCGGCCGGTTTTCAGGAGACCATCCACCCGGGAACGGACGGCAGCATCGCCATCCCGACGGAGCGCTTCAACCCAGGCTGACGTATCGATCAGTGTCACGAGTCCCCTCGGAGTGTTGCCAACTCCTGCCGGTCCATGAACGCGTCAAACGTGCCCAGAAGTGCCGTAAGCTCTTCCGATCGCCGCAACCGTATATACTCTTCGAGCGCAACCGTAACCGCTTCTTTCTTTGTGCGTGTGTTTGAAGCGGATTGTACGGCAGACAACAGCTCTTCCGGAATATCGATCGTCGTTTTCATACGTATAGTATACTGCTCCCGGTGGCAATTCGCCAGCGGCGGTCGGCCGCCGGTGCCGCAGGCGGGTTCCAGAACGGTCTCGTCGAGCTTGGGATGCATGACAGTGCGTAGCACTTCCGCGTACAGACGCGCACTCTGGGCGCGGGTGATCGCCGCATGTACCGCCGAGGCGCTCATTCCGAGGTCTCCGGCCAGTCCGGAATAGGTCCAGGGCCGATCACCGACGGTGACGCGCTTGAGGAGGACCAGGATATCCTGCGGTCTAAGATGCAGACTTATTCCTGTAGAGTATTCGTGATTCGCGAATAGCTCAACTCTCAAAGTAGTCGTAATCGATCCTTCCAATCCCCGCCATGGCGCCAGTTGGTCCGGGACTCCCCCAGAACCAGTTGGGGAAGCGGACGAACATGGCAAGAAGTATCGTGATTACCGGTACGATCGCGGCGACTGTCTGAAACGGGACGGAGACGGGACGTTCAAGGTAACGAAGGACCAGGAACAGCCATATCAGGGGTAGCAGAGGAATCCCGACGAACTGGACCCGTGTCCAGAAGAGTTTCCATTGAAACGTGGCGGCAACAAGTTCAAGGCTGTACCCGACGACCCACAGCAGTGCGAATACGAGAAACGCGAGGACGAGCGCCAGACCTGTTGACGGTTGCATGTTCTAAGTGTGATGCAGTGGTGTTGAGACTACAAAGCCGCTTCGGCCATGTGGCAGTGTAGATCGATATCTTCGGCGTCCCAGGGATAGACGATCCAGTGGTCGTCCATTTCTTCACCCGCCCAGTAGCGTGATACCGCCTCCGGGATCCGTCCCCGTTTCTCTTTCCGTTTTTTGTGGAGGACGGCCACGGCTGTTTCCTCCGGCCCGTTGGATATCAACTCGTTGAGGCAGTACTCCAGGGTGGTGCAGGTATCGTCGACTTCGTCCACCAGGAGGATTCGCTTGCCGGACAGTTTTTTCTCCACCTCATCTATCCACTGGATCTTCTGCGGAACCGAGGCGCGTTGATTGTTTTCGTCGTAGAGGCGCAATCCAACGGTCAGGATCGGCCGATCGATGAACGTTTTCAGCATGCGCGCGGGGATAAAACCGCCGGTACCGATCGCAACTATCACGTCCGGGTTGTATCCGTCCTCCAGGATGCGATGCGCGAGGGACTTCACCGTGCGGTGGATCTGCCGGTAACTGAAATAGAGTTTCTCTGCCATAGGGAAAGATATCCTGCGGAGCGGTGAGCGCGCAAGTGCGCCGGTCTCCCCAGTCTTCCCTTCGTGGCTCCACTGAAGCGATGCGCTGTCAGGACGATCCGGCCCGGCGATGCAGCACCCAGACACCCGCGGCAAGCGCCGCGGAGAAGAAGAGGGACCAGCCGGTGATCGTCATGGCGCCGATCAGGCCGATACGGTCCGCCGCAAGTCCCACTACCCAGGGACCCAGAAAGCGTCCGACAAGCATGACGAGGGCCAGGAGCGCGGTGACTGAACCGGTCCGGGACGGGTCAAACTGGTAGGCAACGCTGTATCCCAGGGGGATGACGGCGCCGCTGGAAAGGCCTGCGATG
>JAQIBO010000378.1 GCA_027859055.1 Spirochaeta sp. | reverse complement strand
CTGGACGTCACGCTCCCCGGGCGCTCGGAGTAGTAGCCGATGGTTTCGTGCGATAACATGGCGGCGACGCGCCCGGGGAGCCGTGCCGCACCGTCTCCCCGCGGTGTGGTTGCGGTCATGGCGTCTCCGATCGGCTCCTCCAACTCATCGTTCTCCGACATATCGGGCCCGGTCGATGCAATACCGCCCGGGCGCCCCGATGATCGGTCCCGACGTGCAGCGTCGTCACCGGTTTGGTCGGTCGCCTCTGATTCATCGTGGCCGCCAGTCTCCTGGGTTATGCGAGACGCTTCGGTTTCGTTGTTCGCGTTCGATTCGTCAAACCGAGAGGTGGCTGCGCGTGTGGCGGCAGTGGCGGCGGCTTCCTGCGGTTGTGTGGCTGCGCGCGAGGCAGTCCGTGAGGCGGCGGTTTCCCGGGGTTGGGAAGCCGCCCGTGAGGCGAAGCCTGCCACGCGTGACGGTCCCTCCTCTGAACCAGCGTCCGCTGAACCAACATCCGGTGAACGATCAACGCCTGTACCGTTCTCCTCTGAGACCGTCTCACCAGGCAACAGTTCGCCCGCCGCCGCCAGTGTCGGCGCGTCCGACGCCTCCGGTACCGCCTGATCCCGCCGGATATCACCATATCGCTCTACGACGGCGAGGAACGCGTCATCCGCCTCATCGGGTACCTCGGCGTCCGTATAAAACGCGCGAATCATCGCCGTTCGGCGACGCGCGCGGTCGTCCCACGGCGTTGCTTCCGCCGCCGGGAGTGATTGAACCGCGTGATATTCAGATGTCGCCTCGGTAAAGTCGCCGCGTTCTTCCAGCGATCGCGCCCGGTAGTAGCGCGCTTCCGCTTCCGTTCCCGGCGGCACGGATCGTTGCAGCAGAGCGTCAAGCGCTGTGATCGCTTTGTCGTACTCCAACCGAAGAAACGCAGTCCGTCCGGTGGAAAGGAGGCGTTGCATATCCTCCTGGCCGCCTGGTCCGTCGTCGGGTGAATCTCTCGTTGCAGTACCGTCGCCGGTATCCGGAGGTAAAACGCTCTCGGCAATGGCGTTCCGCGCGTCAACCAGCGCGCGCAACGACTCGATGAGAATAGCGGCGCTCCGCGCTTCTTGCGTACCAGGGTGGCCAGCAAGGACTCGGTTGTACGTTGAAAGCGCGCGGTCGAATTCGCCGTCCATCGAATAGCAAAACCCGAGATGAAGGTACACCACCGCGATTTCGCGTGCGTTGAGCACCTCCTCGGCGAGGATCGCCTCGTATGAGTTGATCGCCGTGGCCCAATCCCGTCGACGTTCACTCAGGTACGCGTCTTTGATCCGTTCAATAATCGCGTCTCGGTGTGCAACCTCAATGACCGGCTTACCGCTGAGGCGCCGGAGAACAGATATTACTGCGCGTTCCACCGTATCGCGCCGCTCGCGTTGTAAGGACTCGTCGTCTGCATCCCCCGTCGGGACAACCAACGGTTCCGTTTCCAGCACGGCAAGCTGCGCCTCGGTCTGGAACGCCGCGAGAGAGTCTTCGCCCTCCTCAAGGCGGCGCAGAATCAGGCGATACCGACCGATCAACTCGGTGGCGCTATGCGTCTCGCTCTGACTCCCCCGCTCCAAGAGCATATCCAGGTGACCAAGACGCGCATCCAGGATGTTACCGTTAAACCGTACCGCACCCGCCATCAGCAACAAAAACAGCGCGATACGCCCCGTCCATCTGATCGCACTGCGCACACGCGTATTCACGACCCCGCCGCCGTACCGGTGTGCTGCGTTGTCGCGTCTCCGCGGCGATCAACCATCCACGTCGACCCTTCGTTTTGTTTGGCGAGAGTCTTCACCTCAGCAGCGACCCCGGCGACCTCCCCCGGATGAGAAAAGGTCCGTTCCTCGTTGGTGACGACCGCGACGGAAACGGTGAGCAACGGGAATCGTTGTTCCACACCGGCGCGATCACGTCCGACGATATAGCCCCGACGAAGATCTGTCGGGTCAAACAGAACCGCCTTGTCCCGTTCAAATCGGTCCACAATACCCTGCGCAATCGCCTCCCACGATTCGGTACCGGTAATCACAATGAAGTCATCGCCCCCCTGGTGTCCTGTGAACGTGTCGGGGGTACTTTGCGCCTCGGCGACGATACAATCCCGCGCAAACATCAGTGCTTCGTCCCCGCGGGTAAAGCCGTAGTGGTCGTTAAACGCCTTGAAATTGTCAAGATCGATATAAAGGACCGCAACAGGAGCTGCAAGCCGCGCGGTCAACGTCTCCGCAATGACGGGATTACCGGGAAGCCCCGTCAGCGGGTTCGATGAGCGCGCCTCGTTTTGCATCCGCGCGATCGCGACGCTCATCTCGTTAAACGCCGTCGCCATCCGCCCCAGTTCATTGCGTTGCGGGAGGTGAATCCGGATATCCAGATCGCCGCGCGTCACGTGCTCCGTGGCGGTCATAATACGTCGCATCGGTCGTAACACCGTATGTGCAAGGTACCACGCGTAGAGAAGGTGCAGGATGAGAACCAGCAGCCCGAGTGTTGTCGCCTGGCGGTAGAGATATCCGATCTGTCGGTCCACACTGTCCAGCATGACGGTAGCGACCACGACGTGGTCAGTCATTCCGGTAGTGGATACGGGAATAAAAAGTTCCAACTCACGGCGTTGGTGATCTACAACGTGGTGAAACAACCGATTCTCAAAATCACGGCGCGTAAGCGCAGTATGGATACCGGTAGTCCGATCAAGATCAGTATCCGCGTTCCCCATAGAAGAAGACACGAGGCGGCCCGAACCGGTGTAGACGCGATAGGAGGTGACGTTGAACGAATCGAGCAGCGCCGAGCCCGGCTCATGGATATCCGTATCCGCAAACGATTCACGAAAACGAAGTCCGATAAGCCGACTGTTCACCTCCGCGTTTTGCGCGATGAGATCAACCTGATTCTCAAAAACCATGAGAATCATGACGGTGATATTTGCCAACAGGAGAACGAAGTACAGAATGCTTGCCCGGACGATGATCGACTTACCCATAATTACCTGCAATTGCTACCAACAAGCATACCATATGTATCGTTATTTTTACGATAAATAGTCGATTTTGGAAGAACGTGACAGTCGATTCGTCAAACGAACTGCCGTTCTGCGGGGCTCCGTCCCCACCCCAATGCCGCCAACCGGATCGGTCGGACGGAACGCCGACACCCGCCATTGGATTGGCCCGTGTTGCGTCAGCCTCCCTGGGGAACGTCTGGCCGGGGAGCACACGCCACACAGTTCCGCCCGGCAGCCTTCCCGGAGTACATCGCCGTATCCGCGGCGAAAATGAGCGCCGTGCGCGTCTCTGCCGGGGAGAGCGTTGCCGTGGCGGGACGTTCGCCGGGGCGGTGGACGGCAACCCCGACTGTTGCCGTCACCGGAACCGTCCCTCCCTCCGGGATAGTGACGGAGACACGGCCTATCTCGTCCCTGATCCGTTCGGCTACATTCTCCGCTCCGGTTTCATTCGCCGCCGGCAGTACCGCCAGAAACTCTTCCCCACCCCAGCGGCCCACACAGTCTGATCCACGCACCACCTTCCCGGTTGCCTCGGCAATCTTCTTCAACACGTCATCACCCGTCTCGTGGCCGTATTTGTCGTTGATCGATTTGAAGTGATCCAGGTCCAGAAGAATGACCGCTGTATCGGTACCGTTCCGGGATCCCAGCGCGAGGGCATAATCAAGGGCTGCTACTGTTCCGCGTCGATTGAGGATGCCGGTCAGGGGGTCCATATTGGATAGCTTCTCGAGGGTGCTGCTGTAGTGCTGCATGTACCGTTCCGCCCGGGCAACCGCAGCCTGGTAGAATGCCGACAACGCGATCAGGACCGCGGCGGTGATCGCCATATTGCCGTACCGGACAACCGGAAGCAGACGCGTATCCGGGGTCTGAAACGGCTGCCCGATCTGGTCCGCAATAACCGCAAGAATGATGTACACAAGCAGTACCACAACTGAGGCGGCGCCACGGACCGCCAGCGGCCAACGGTCTACGTAAAACAGAAGTGGAATCAGGCACAGGAGGTACAGGTGAAACGCAGCGTCCCAGCCGAGAAGGACTGTGGCAACCGCCGCGTGGGCAAGAACCTCCACCATCGTGGCGATCAACACAATCGTGTATCGTCCGGTACGATTGAGCAGAAACAGGAGGAGGTACAGCGTAACACTCCCGATATTGAAATAGACGAGGATCCGAACATCAGCAAGGAGCGAAAACGCAAGAATGAGGCCATGCCCGGTCGCAGCCACGATCGCGAGTTGACCGACAAAAAACGAGAGGCGCCGGTCCCGTAATTCCAAAGAGCTGATCGCAGGTGAAGGGCTCATCGTTCAAGTATAGTAGGTCGACCGGTTCGATGCATCCTTTTTATCGGAACGTATATTCAGAATTGCCTGTCGCAAAATCGGATGTCTTCGGCACGCTCTCACCCTATAATGCCTCTGTGATGAACAAAGTTCAAAAAACGGTCCGCAGCCAATTGCCCACCAAAGACAGAATGTACCAGGCGAGTCTTGACCGTGATACCGGGTTAGAAGGTGTCTTTGTGATGGCAGTCATGACAACGGGAATCTTCTGCCGGCCCTCGTGCCACGCCCGAAAGCCGCACCGCAAAAACGTGGAGTTTTTCGCAACACCGCGGGAGGCTCTGGTGCACGGATATCGCCCCTGCCGGGTATGTCGACCGTTGGAACCATTTGGCGCAACTCCCGAATGGATCATGCCCATTCTGCAAGAGGTCGCAGCAGATCCGGCTTCGGTCCCGAGTGATCGCGAACTCCGCAGTCGCGGGATTGACCCGGCGCGCGTACGCCGCTGGTTTCAAAAACATCACTCCATGACGTTTCGCGCCTATCTTCGCCAACTGCGTCTCAACCGCGCGTACAGCACCCTTCGGGCCGGCGGCCGCGTTACCGATGCCGCCTTCGACCACGGGTTCGAGTCGCTCAGCGGCTTCACCGACGGCTTTCGCCGTACCATTGGTATTGCACCATCACAAAGCAACCAGTCAGGCGAGGCCGTCATCTCGATAGCTCGTATTCTCACCCCGTTGGGACCGATGCTCGCGGGCGCCACCTCCGCGGGAGTCTGTCTCCTTGAGTTTGCCGACCGTCGAATGCTGGAACGCCAGATTACGATGCTCGAACGCCGCCTCAGTGCCCGCGCGATCCCCGGAACGCACCCGTTGCTCACGGTTCTTCAGGACCAGCTGAGCGAATATTTCGAACGCCGCCGGCATTCGTTTAACCTTTCCCTGGACTTGAGAGAAACGCCCTTTCAGATGGCGGTCTGGGGTGAGCTCAGAACGATTCCATACGGTGAGACCCGTTCGTACGCACAACAGGCCGCCCGGATCGGCCGGCCCACAGCTGTGCGCGCCGTCGGCCGTGCAAACGGCGATAACCGGCTGGCGATCGTGGTACCGTGCCACCGCGTCGTCGGAGCTGACGGAACACTGACCGGATACGGCGGCGGCGTCTGGCGCAAGAAGAAGCTGCTTGAACTGGAAGGCGGTGCGTAACAGGACGCCTTCGAGCTTCTCGACGCGCGCCAATGCCGTTTCAGTCACGTGACTCGGAAGAACGGCTAATCGACGCCAATAAGGCGTGAGCGCCGGCGGCCACATCCAGCCTTTCGGAGATATGGTGCATGTGCGTTGTCACGGTGGGAGGAGATAGGAACAGCTTCTGCGGCCACCGGCGGTACTCCGTTGCAGCGCACCTGTCTCGACCGGTCGCGAGCGACGGGCGATCGCAGAGAGCACCTGCAGGTCACGCTGCTGGAAAGCGCGCACCCGGGCGCCGAGGGACAGAATGGTTCCATCAAGCTCGTACAGGATCGTAACAACGGAGATTTCCGGATCAAGTTCGTGGACGGCCACAAACAGAAGTGGCTGATCCTGGCTGTAGCCAATCCGAATCCCCGATCTTTTGTGTAGCTCTGTCAGGAGCAACGTCCGCGCCACTATGGCGGCGTCGTATTCCGTTGGGACGATCTCTATCGCGCCGGTAATTCGACCGTCCCGGCTTTCAAATTCGAGGGCCGCGTCGGGAGTTGCGGCGAGCTCACCGTTCCGAAAGCGCCATCCCGCGGTGTTCAAGATTTTCGACATGAGTTCCGGTGGTATTACAGCCCAAGACGAGCGTACCTATTACAACGAAAGCAAGGACATAGCGACTCGCTGCTCTTCTCATGGTCCTCCCTCAATACGCGCATCCGCGTAGCTCCTCTCAACGGTATGCAGGGAATAGCCGAGTAGACAACTCATAAAAGGGAAGTGAAAGAAACTACGCGGAACAAATGCGACGGGCGCGATTTGCACCTCAACACATCGACACGTCGATCAGACCGCGCCGGCTCAGGCCGGTAATGAAGGCGTCCACCACGGAAGGGTCAAAATGGGTGCCTCGCCCGCGGGTAATCTCGCAAACCGCCTGCGACATTTCAAGTGCTTTGCGATACGGGCGGTCCTCAATCATGGCGTGCCAGGCGTCGGCGACGGCGATAATCCGGGCCGTGAGGGGTATCTTGCCCCCTTTCAGGCCCCGGGGGTAGCCCGTTCCGTCGTACCGTTCCTGGTGGGAAAGAACGATCTCGCTGACGTCACGGAATGAATCAAACTCTGCAAGAAGGTGCGCCCCGAACTCGGCGTGTTTTTTCATGATGCGCCATTCGTCATCGTCGAGGGGACCTTCTTTCAGAAGAACCCGATCGGGGACGCCAAGCTTCCCCAGATCGTGGAGGAGCATCGCGTCTCGAAACGCTGCATCCACGGGAATATCCATCTCTTCCGCTATGATCGTTCCGTAGTGGAGCACGTCGTTTGAATGATCCGCGGTGTAGTGGTCACGCAGATCCAATGAACGGGAAAAACCGAGGGTCAGGTCCTGCATGCGCCGCTCCAGTTCCTCCGTACGCGCCAGCGCTTCCTGAAAAAGGCGTCGCGTGATGAGGTTTCGGATACGGGCATCCAGTTCGCGGATATGAATCGGCTTGGCCAGGTAGTCGTCGGCGCCCTCTTCCAGCCCTTTGATGCGTTCTTCCGTTTCCGATTTTGCGGTGGTCAGGATAATGGGGATGCATCTGTAACGGGCGTCTTCACGCATCCGATTCATCAGGTCGTATCCATCCAGTCGGGGCATCATGATGTCCGAGACAACCACATCGGGGTTGAACGCATCGAGCTTTTCCCATCCATCCTGTCCGTCCACGGCGATTGCAACCCGGTGTCCCGACCGGGTCAGCATTGTGGACACGTAGGAGCGAAGGTCCATGTTGTCCTCGACGTACAGGACCGAAAAGCCGTCCCGCGCAGAGGCTTCCGGTGCCGACGCCGTGGCTTCCTCTTTGAGCTCCTCCGACTCCATGAAGACCATGTCAGCGATGTCCACCCGGGCGAAATCGTGAACCCGACGCGGGCCCTGGCGGCGCTCCGGTCCGGTATAAGGCGCGCCGTCCCTCCGGCGGCCCCCCCTGCGGCGGTCCCGTCCGGTACGGTTGCTGATCGCCTCGGGCATAGTCTCTTCCAGATTCCGGGGCAGTCGTACCGTGAAAACGGTGCCCTCTCCCGGGGTACTTCGGACGTCCACATCGCCGCCCTGAATTTCCACCGCCTCTTTCACAATGGTGAGGCCCAGCCCGGTTCCCTCGTACCGCCGCGTGCTGGAGCTGTCAACCTGTTGAAATCGCTCAAAAATCGTGGCTACCTGGTTTGCAGGAATGCCGATTCCGGTATCCTCGACGGAGACAACGACGTAGTCACCCTCCTGTCCGGATCTGATGGTAATCCCGCCTTCGTCGGTGAACTTGACCGCGTTTCGCAGCAGATTGGTGATCACCCGCTCAATTTTCTCTCTGTCCAGGTATACGGCAGACACTTCAGATTCGATTTCGTAGTCCAGTGTCAGTGACTTTTGCACGGCCACATCCTGAAACGCCGTCACCGTGTCCTGGACGACGTCTTCCAGGATCATTTCCGTGAGGCGCACCTTCATTTTCCGAGCATCAAAACGGGCGAAGTCCAGCATCTGATTGATCATGTCCAGGAGACGAAGGCCGTTCCGGTACACCTGGGAAAGAAGCCGTTTCTGGACGTCGTTAATATCGCCGGCGTCTCCCTGGTACATGCTCTGGACCGGTCCGATAATGGACGTCAGGGGTGTCCGGACCTCGTGGCTCACATTGGCGAAAAACTGCGATTTCATGACGTCGAGGTGTTTCAGCTCTTCGTTTGCCATGGCGAGACTGAAGCGGGCCGAGAATTCCTTGTAGCGCAGTCGGGTGGACATGTAGGAACTCACCACGGCAAGGATTATCGTAGCCAGCAGAAATGAGTTGTTGTTCGCAAACACGGACCATTCGGTGATGTTACCCCGCATGAGGATGGGAACCAGGTACGCGGTATAGATAATTCCGCAGATAATCATCGCCCGAATGTGGTCCATCGGCAGGATCGCCAGAAACACGATCAGAATGACATTGATGCCGGCGTAATAGGGACTCAGGTATCCCTCCGAAAGATGGATCATCAAAACGATGGAAAGCGCGGTAACAACGTACTGGACCATACCGATTTCGCGCCCGTAGTTTCGCGCCCCGGGCACCCAGGTGAGCGCAAAGAGAACGATGCTGACCGCTACCACACCAAGGCGGATAAGCAGAAAGTCCTGCACCAGGTGGGGATAGACCACGGTATCCAGCAGTGCAAAAATCATAATGGCGATCGTCGCGAATACCGCAGCGATTCGGCTGTTTCGGAGAGCCCGGTCTTTCTGTTCCTCCAGATACTCAGGTGCTTTCATCGTTTGCTATCGACCCGCCAGTTCCACGAATACCTTCTTGAAATGCGCCGCTCGAGCCCGAAGCTGCTCTTCCGCGTAGACGGAACGGTAGATGGTAAGCAGCCCCGACTCCAGCTCTTCCGACGTCAGCCGCGGGTGATGAATGACGCTGTTCCAGGCGGTGTACAGGCTCCAGTCGCTGGAACTGATCCGGCCTTCTTCCTCCATCCTTTGTCTGAGGCGACTTCCCGGAAAGGGAGTGAGAATGGTGACCTGGGTACCCATGACGTTGTTTTCGTTGGCGAAATCGGCAATTTCCTGGAACGCCTCTTGACCATCTGATTCCATTCCCACGATGAACGAGCCGTAGACGCCGATTCCGGCGCCCTGTATCGCCGATATCGCCTCGGGATATCGCTCCAACCGTCGCGCCTTCCACTCGTTGCGGTTGATGCCCACAAGGTTCTCGTGGTTGACGCTTTCAAATCCCACAAAAAGAATTCTTAAACCCGTTTCGTGGAGCAGCGTGAGTAGCTCCGGATGCTCCGCGATGGAAATATCACTCTGTGCGTACCACGTAAACGGAATATCCTTGAATACCTCCAACAGATCCTTGAGCCAGCGATGGTCCACAAACATGTTGTCGTCGGCAAATCCGACCTGTGCGTGTTTCCAGATCGATTTCACCCGGCGGATTTCTCGCGCCACCTGTTCCGGGTCCTTGTGGCGATATCGGGTGCCGTACACCCGCGTGGCGGCGCAGAACTCACAGTCCAATGGACAGCCCCGCGTTGCCTGAACCCATACAACGGGATAGGGGTTCTGTGCGACAAGATCGTAGCGCGGCACCGGTATGGTCGACATATCCACGTCGGGGAACTCGTCCTGGTCGTAGCGGGGCCGGGGGCGTCCGTTTTCGTACTCCGAGAGAAAGAGCGGCCAGGTGTTCTCCGCCTCACCGGTGAAGACCGTGTCCACGTGCTCCAGCGCTTCCTCCGGTCGCACGGTGGCGTGCATGCCACCCATGGTGACGTATACAC
>JAQIBO010000337.1 GCA_027859055.1 Spirochaeta sp. | reverse complement strand
AGAAGCCGGTAAGTGCACCACTGGCACGCTGCAAACCACGACTATCGCGGTGACCTGGACAGCATCCCTCGCACGGTCGTTTCGCGCTTGCGGTCCAAGATAAGTTTTCCTATAATTCGGCAGCCGCGTTGTCATCGCGGTCGGTAGTCGCGGCATCGACCGCTACGCGGAAATCGTCAACGAGGTTGCCCGCTACGCAAGGGAATCCAAGCTCTCTCCTGCGATTGTGCCGGCGATGGGCAGCCACGCCGGGGGCACGGCGGAGAGCCAGGCAGACATTCTGCTCACTCAAGGTATCGGGTCAGAAGATTCTCCCGGCACTATCCGTAGTTCCGTCCGGACGGTTGCATTAGGCGATACTGAACTGGGCGATCCTATCTACTTTGATGAAACGGCGGCTCATGCAGACGTCCTTTTTGTAATAAATCGCGTAAAGGCCCACACGGACTTTGAAGCGCCCGTCGAGAGTGGGATTGCAAAGATGCTCATGGTTGGACTGGGAAAACCTCGTGGTGCGACGGTAGCCCATCAAAGTTTTCGTCGCCACGGTTTTTACACGGCGTTGCAGGCGGGAGTAAAGGTTATTCTTGACCGTATTCCCACCGTTGTCGGCATCGCCCTGGTAGAAAATGAACGTCACCAGTGCATCAAGATAGAAGCAATACCTGGAGCAGAAATACTGAACCGGGAACGGTCCCTTCTCCAGCTATCAAAATCACGTATGGCGCGTATCCCGCTGGAACGGTTAGATCTCCTGATTGTGGAAGAAATCGGTAAGAACATCAGCGGCAGCGGCATGGATACCAACGTCATCTCCAGGAAAAAAGACCCCTGCCGTTCAACAATAGAAGACCGGCCTCAGATTGAATACATCTACATTCGCGGACTTTCACAGGAATCACAAGGTAACGCCGTTGGGATTGGTCTCGCCGACTTCTGTAGCGATCGCCTGTTAGAGTCCGTGGACCTGGATGTGACATATCTCAATTGTCTGACCTCCGGTACTCCGCGCGGAGCGGCCATACCGGTTCATCTCAAGTCGGATTACCTGACGTTTAAAGCCGTGGTCAACTCCTTACCCCTGGATAGTCCCAGGGAACTCCGCGTAGCCTGGATCAAGGATACCCTCTCCTTGGATTGTTTTTTTATTTCCCAACCGCTGTTACATGACGCGCTCATGATGGACACCGAGCTCGAGCCGCTGGGAGAGCCCCAGCCCTTCGCTTTTGACGGGGCGGGTAACCTGAATAACCCATTTGAGAACGAGTATGGAGACGCCGATCATGAAGACCCGAAGCAGTGAGATACTCACCCGCCCCTATTGGTCCACCGTTCGCTCGCTCTACAAATCCATGGGCTACTCCGACCGGGACCTAAATCGTCCGCTGATCGGAATAGCAAACTCCTACAACCGGGTGACTCCGGGACACGCCAACCTCAATACCGTCTGCGACCACGTAAAGCAGGGGATACTCCAGGCCGGTGGTACCCCCGTCGAGTTTGGCGTCATCGCGCCGTGTGACGGAATAGCAAATGGGCATGGGGGCATGCGATATATCCTCCCTTCCCGGGAGCTCATTGCCAATGACATTGAAGTGATGATAGAGGCGCACCGTCTTGATGCGGTCGTATTATTGGGATCCTGCGACAAAATAGTCCCGGGAATGCTCATGGCCGCGGCACGACTCGACGTGCCGGCGATACTCGTCGTCGGCGGACCCATGTTGGGGGGCGTATTGTTTGACGGCCGCTCTTCCGACAACTCCTCTCTCGCCGAGGCAGTCGGAATGTTGAATAACGGTACCATGTCCGAGGCGGCGTTTGCGGATTTAGAAGAGAGGGCAACGCCGTGTGTAGGGTCGTGTTCCTTTCTTGGAACGGCCAACACCATGGGCGCGGTAGCAGAAGCGATGGGCATGTGCCTGCCGGGAAGCTCTATGATCCCCGCCGTAATGGCGGCACGCCTTCGTTCCGCCCAGGAATCCGGTCACGCGATCATGAATCTCCTGGAACACGAAATAACCGCGCGGAAGATCATCAACAAAAAGGGATTGGAAAACGCGACGCGCCTGGGAATGGCGATCGGCGGATCTACCAACATGGCCCTGCATCTGCCCGCCATCGCCGGTGACGCACAGGTGGACCTCTCCCTCGCAGACCTCGATCAAATTGGCGCGACAACACCCCATATTGCACGGGTCTATCCGGCGGGACCCCACAACGTCCCGGACTTCCATACCGCCGGCGGCGTACAAGCCGTACTAAAACAGTTGGAACCTCTGCTTCACGCGGACGCCCTCACCTGTACGGGGAGGACGATTGGCGCGGAGCTATCGGACATAAAAGCGACAACCAACGAGATCATCCGGCCCCTCGATAATCCATGGCACGCTCAGGGAAGTCTGGCTGCCCTATTCGGCAACCTCGCCCCACGCGGCGGTGTCACCAAACCGATATCAATCGCACCACAACTCCACACCATATCCGGTCCCGCTATCTGCTATGATTCGGAAGAAGAGGCCACCAGCGCATTGCTCAATGGCGAGATTCACGCCGGACAGATCGTCGTGATCCGGTATGAAGGACCCAAGGGTGGGCCGGGCATGCGGGAGATGGCCAGATTCATGAAAATGGTGCACGGCAAAGGACTCCACGACACGATCGCGGTAGTGACCGACGGAAGGTTCTCCGGCACCAACAACGGATGCTTTGTCGGCCATATATCCCCGGAAGCATCTGAGGGCGGCCCAATCGCACACGTCAAAGACGGAGACGTAATTACCATCGATATCCCCAATCGGAATCTATCCGTTGACGTCCCGGACGATACACTCATCCAGCGAAAAACTGATTGGAAAGCTCCGGCAAGGAGGATCACTACTCGCTACCTCGCCCTCTACGCCGCCCTCGCAACGGCAGCGGATCGAGGTGCCGTTATGGAGAACGTTACGTAATATCGAACTTCGTTCTTCCTCGTGATGAGGAGTCTTTAATGTTGACATGTTGGGGGGATGTTTACCTATCATATGCCTACGTGAAGATCTCTGATTTGCAGATCATCCATTCGGTAGTCGCCGTATTGGTAGCGGCACTTCTCACCGTAGGTAGCTTTTACGCAGGGATCGATGGTAGTTCTGCACGTGCAGGAGGATTCACCTCTTATACGCTGCAAGCGCATTTTCTTGTCCCCGTGCTCGTTGCGTCTACCCTTCACATACTGATTCGGATGCCGTTGGTGGCGCGGATTCCGATAATCCTGTTGCGTATACTCGTTATTCAGATGCTTCTAGTCCTTTCCCGGGAATCGGTATTGCCGACGATCCTCATGTTGCTTCCGGTCGGTATCGAGATTGGAATGATTCTCCCGACTGGAGGAATGCTCTTTGCCTGGTTTGGAGGAATGATCATTGTCTATCTGTTTGGGTCGGTGGATAGTGTGTGGAATCACGCTGTCGCCACCTTTTCTTGGCCTGTTTTTGGCGTAGTCGGTGTTTTTTTTGGCGGCGGATGCCTCATGGGTTCCAAGCTTCGACATGCGCTCAAGAGAATTCAACATGCAACGGTGGTAGCGGAACGTCTCCAGGAGAATATGATCGCTCTGACGCAGGCAAATCTCAAGTTTATGCAGTATGCAGCCACGGCCGAGGCACGATCAAAAGAGGAGGAACGTTCTCGTATTACACGGGACATCCACGACTCTATCGGATATGCCATGACAAACATTCTGGCAATGGCACGGCTCGTCGTGCGTCTTGCGGCCGACGGCGCGGATCAGATTGCTGAGATTGCCCGGGAGGTAGAGGGGCAGGCTCACGAGGGGCTTCTTCAAATGAGGGGTGCGGTGCGCAAGCTTCGCGCAACCCGGAATGATCCACCAAAAGGACGCGAGGCGATCCTGAGACTCACGCGCACCTTTTCCCTGGCAACGGGAATAAACGTGACTACTGACTTTTCCAATTCCGCGTGGTCCGATCGTACGGACGTGGATGACGTCCTGTATCATATCGTGCAGGAGTCCCTGACCAATGCATTTCGCCACGGTCATGCGACGGAGATTTCGGTCGTATTCTCCCGGGTTGAGCAGGGAATTCGTGTCGTTGTGGAAGATAACGGGGAAGGGACCAGTTTTGTGGAGTATGGGGTTGGTCTTGCGGGAATGGCCGAGCGCGCACGTGCGGTAGGCGGGTATACCAGACCGGAGCCTATTGGGAATGGATTCCGCGTGGTAGGATGGTTGCCACTATGACCCGCGTGCTTCTGGTGGATGATCAGCGGCTCTTTGTAGAGAGCTTGAAGCGGCTGCTGGAATTTGACAGCTCCGATATCTCAGTTTGCGGCGTAGCCTACGACGCCGAGTCTGCTCTTACCCTTCTTTCACAGACCCATCCCGATGTCGTATTGCTGGACGTGCGCATGCCGGGTAGTGACGGCGTAGAGGTGGCCCGAATCATAAACCGGGACTGGCCGGACATCCATACGGTAATGCTCACTACCTTTGATGATGACGAGTACGTACATAATGCGCTCATACAGGGTGCGGCAGGCTATCTTCTCAAGGATATACCGCCGGAGGAGCTGATTGCGGCAATACGGGCCGTGAAAGAGGGCGGTGTCACCATGTCACCGTCCATCGCGCGCAAGCTGGCCCAGGGTCACGTAGTCGGCGAACCTAACGAGGAAATGAAACTGCTGGAGGACCTCACCCCCAGAGACGAGGAGCTTCTGAGTCTTCTCGCGCAAGGTCACAACAACAGTGAGATTGCTACAAAGCTCTTTCTGGGTCCCCAGACGGTAAGAAACTACGTATCTTCTCTCTACGCCAAACTTGGCGTGCGCAACCGGGCGGAGGCGATGCGATTTGGGAGACGATTGTTGTCGTCTCGTCTTCGATAGCTGAGATTCGGTACAAATAAAGTACAAATGTACATGTCGGTGTCATCGGTTTCGCACCAGAATTGTTATACAGAATACGATCTGTAAGGAGGACACAATGTCACGACGGTTATTTCTCGTATTGACGATGATCATCTCTCTGGCTGGGGCCGGGGTATTTGCCGGCGGTGGCCAGGAGAGTGATGACGATAGCGGGGTGGTACGGCTCACGTTCCGCCAGTACGACTCACCCGCCGAGGTAGAAGGGCTGATGGC
>JAQIBO010000246.1 GCA_027859055.1 Spirochaeta sp. | reverse complement strand
CATCGGCACGATGGAGGAGGTCGTCTTTCGGCAGGGCTCGGTTGCCCGGGCGGTGCGCGCGTCCAGTTCCGTCCCGGCGATCTTTGAACCGGTCGTCGAGGACGGGCGCGCGCTGGTTGACGGTGGTGTCATCAACAACCTTCCCACCGAACTCGTCCGGGAGCTTGGCGCCGACACCGTTATCGCCGTCGACCTGAACGGGCAGATCGGAGACAAAGGGGCGCCATCAAATCTGTTTGATGTCAGTTATCGCAGTTTTGCAGCGCTCATCTGGAACACCTCCCGCGCCGGGCGCGAGAGTGCGGATCTGCTGATCGAACCGGATATCGGGCATATCAACTACCACGAACTGGGCAAAGCTGACGAATTGTTTGCCGCCGGAGAGAAAGCGGCGAAGGCGGCGTTGGCTTCGTCTCAGTTTTCAGCTCCGGCATCTGAATAAACACCCCCGCACCGCTCTTGACCGCACCGGTCCCCGTCACTACCTTGAGCCGGTGAAACGAGATGTAATCCTTGTCGGCGCCGGTCCGGTCGGTATAGAGATGGCGGCAGTACTGAAGCGGTCGGGTCTTTCGGTCCACCACATCGAGGCGGGACCGATCGGTGCGACGATCACGCGGTGGCCCCGGAACACCCGCTTTTTCTCCAGCCCTGAATGGATCGCCATCGCCGGAATTCCGATTCAGACCGCCGGTCAGGAGATCGTAACGGGGGAGGATTACCTGGCGTATCTTCGCCAGGTCGTGGAAATTCTGGACCTGGAAATCAACACCTACCAGACGGTGGACGGAATCTCGGGGAAGCGGGGCGCGTTTACCGTCTCCGCCACAACTCTTGCCGGTGAGATGGTCGCCTACGAGGGGTCCCGCCTCGTGTTTGCTACCGGCGACATGAACTTTGTCCGACCCCTGGAGATTCCCGGCGAGAACCTACCCCACGTGACCCATCTGTGGTCGGATCCACACCTGTACTTCCGGAAAAAGCTTCTCATCGTCGGGGGGCGCAATTCAGCCGTGGAAGCGGCGATTCGGAGCTGGCGCGCCGGGGCGGATGTTACGATCAGCTACCGCGGTGACGCGCTGGACGAAAAACGGCTTATCTCGCGTCTGTGGCTTGAAACGGACCTGCTTATCAAGAACGGCCAGATTCAGTTTCTGCCCCGGACCGTTCCGGTGGCGATCGGTCCCGGTTCTGTCACGCTCCGCCGAACCGGCGGCGGAACCGGCGGTGACTCGCCGGCGGATCCGTTCGATGTCGCCGCGGATTTTGTCTATCTTGCGACGGGATTCACGATGGACCGGCGCCTGTACGAGATGTGCGGTATTTCCATGGAGGGAACGGAACGGCAACCGCACGTTGACACCGCGACGATGGAAAGTGACGCCCCGGGAGTGTACGTCGTCGGGACAGCTTGCGGTGGGGACCAGCACGGATATTCGGTATTTATCACGACCAGTCACGAGCACTGTCTGAAAGCGGCACGGTCAATCGCCGCTGATCTGGCACCGACGGCATCGATAGAGGACGGGTGGGTCGGCAATCTGCCCGCCCGGGACTACCCGCTTTCCAGTGGTGATGTGGAGTAACTGAAGGCGCCACGCTCCGCCGTGCCCCAAGGCACGCCCCAGCACTACAGGACGCGGTACCCCTCGCGCATACTCTGAATCGCTACCACCTGCCCGTCGCGCACGTACAGGCGCGGCACACGAATCGTGAAGCCACAGGTAATCTCATAGGTGATCGTGTTGCACAGCTCCGCGAGTTCCAGCGCATCGATCTCGTCACTTCGTGCCTCCGTTCGCGCGTCCGGAGAGAACCACTCCTGGCGGCCAAGCAGCACCACCTCGTCGTCAACCTGCGGCGCTTCCGGAAGATCGGTCAGGTCCAGCGCGATCATGTCCATGGAGACGCGTCCGGCGATCGGTACGCGTACGCCGTGCACCAGTGCGGATCCCCGGCTGGAAAGGAGCCGTGGAAACCCGTCGCCATAGCCGATCGGTACGATACCGATCACCGAACCGGGACCAACGTCCCACGACCGGCCGTAGCCCACTGTCCACTTTCGGTCATAGCGCGTGACTTTCACCAGACTGCTTTCCAGGCGCATCACCGGGCGCAGCCCGACCTTCGGCACTTCATCGCTAGGGTACATGCCGTACATCGCAACTCCCGGGCGCACCAGATCCCAGGAAACCTCATCGGGAAACTGAATCAGCGCCCCGCTGTTGGCGATGTGCACATAACGGACGGCCACGCCGGCCTCCGCAAGGGCGTCCGCGACCTGGCGCGTCTGCACCACCTGCTCCCGGGCAAACGATACATCGGTCTCATCCGACGCGGGAAAGTGGGAGTACACCCCCTCCATCGTCATATTTGGAAGGGCAGCGATATGGAGCAACGGCTCAACCAGGTCCGCCGCAAACAGCCCCATTCGCCCCATTCCGGTATCCAGATTCACGTGAATCATCGCCGTCGTACCGAGGGTACCGGCGGCACGGCTCAGGAGCTCCGCGTGTTCAACAGACCCAACGGTTAGTCGCGCGCCCTCGTGGAGGGCGGCTTCAACCTCGTCGGGGAACACCTCTTCAAGAATGAGCACGGGTACGGTAACGCCGTGGTCGCGGAGGTAGAGGTACTCTTCGAGGTTGGCCACCGCCAGCATCGTCGCTCCCCACCGTTCACACGCCGCCGCAATCGCCGCGGCACCGTGGCCATATCCGTCGGCCTTAACCGCGGGAACGAGACCCGCCCCGGACGCGCGCGCGGACAAGAGCGTCAGGTTGTAGTCCAGGGCATCGAGGTCGACGATCGCCCGGGTGCGCCGAACCGGATAGTCGAGGAGCGCGTCCTCGCGCGTGACTCCGTTCATACGTGTGTTCCTT
>JAQIBO010000249.1 GCA_027859055.1 Spirochaeta sp. | reverse complement strand
GCGGGAGAGCGGTGCCCACCCCGACGCCGCGCAGGAAGAGACGATTCGCGCCTGGCGCGCCGACGGGATGACGATCGTCGGCACCGCGGTGCTTCCGGACGAGGCGGACGGTGCCGCATCCCCCGCCCCCCGCATCCTCGCGCTCTACGCCCTGGCGGACGCGATAAAAGCCGACGCCCGAGAGGCGGTAGCGGCCTTGCACCGCCTGGGCCTGCGCACCGCCATGCTCACCGGTGACGCCGAGTCCGCCGCACAGGCGATCGCCCGCAGTGCCGGTATCGACGACGTCTTTGCCGAGCTCCTGCCGGAACAGAAGATCGACGCGGTGCGCACCCTCCAGGAACGGGGACACAAAGTGGCGATGGTTGGTGACGGCATTAACGACGCCCCGGCACTCAAACAGTCAAACGTCGGCATCGCGATCGGCACCGGCACCGACATCGCGATCGAGTCGGCGGACATCACCCTCATGAGCTCCAGCCTGGCGATGATTCCCCGGGCGGTGGAGATCTCCCGGCGCACGTTCCGTAAAATTCGGACCAACCTGTTCTGGGCGTTTTTCTACAACCTCGTCGCGATCCCCCTGGCGGTCATGGGCCTCTTGCACCCGGTCATCGCGGAGGTCGCCATGGCGTTCAGCTCCATCACCGTCGTCGGCAACTCTCTGCACCTGCGGCGCATCCTGCGCAGACAGATCGGAACCGACACGCACAGCACAGCAACAGAGACAGCACCAACAGCAACAGAGATACCAGCACAGTCAGTAACTGCAACGAACCAGACCCTCACAAAACCCACAGAAGGAGACACACAGATGGGAATTTTCGGATCAAAACAACAGGTCAGCTACCACATCGCCGACATGAACTGCGGCCACTGCGAAGCCAAAGTCACCGCCGCGCTGCAGGAGCTGTCCGGCATCAAAAAGGTCAAAGCGACCGCCGACGACAAAACGGTCAAGATCGAATTCACCGGCGACACCGCCCCCGACCTGGCAACGGTCAACAGCGTCCTTGAACCGGCGGGCTACCCGGCAACCCCCGCATAATGAAAACGAACTGCCGTTCTGCGTGGTCCCGTTCCGCGGCCCAACGGGACACACCGGATCGGCGGGTGCCGCGGGCGCTCCTAATCGATACAGGAATGGGGCCAACCGAGGAAGTTTTAGGTGGAGTTCTCAATCTGAAAGCCGCTGCGGTTTCCAGATTGAGAACTCCTGTTGGCAGACCACTTCTTACCGGCATCGTCGGGATCTCCCGTCATCACACCAGCGTGGACACCAGCGTGGGTATCAGGTGCAGGACGTACTCCCAGTAGCGGTCTTCTCCGACGGCGTCAAGAAGATTTCCCGGCGGGAGAAAGCGCCGCATCTCACCGGTGAACTCATCTCTCATGTCCCGAATTGCGTCCACCCGATCCGTAATCCGGTCACGGACATCAACGACGGTGACGCCGCGATCACGGGACTTCGGCGCAGCGAGCTCCGATCGGATTGGGACACCCTGGTGGTCGAGCCAGACGTTATCCCACACGTCTCGCCATTTCATGCGGTGATCCCGGAGGGCCAGGGCCAGGATCTTGTCGACGAAGAACTCCTGGGTGAAGCAGCTCCTTCTCCACTACCGGACGAAGTGGGGCAAGATCGCTGCGCTCCCGAAGCGCTTCCTGCACGAGCGAATCAAAGCGCGTCATCAAGTACCTCCCGGTTTACAAGGTCGAGTGATCGTCCTACAGCCCGCAGATCCCGCAGCGCCTGATCCGGTGTTGCACGCCAGAGGCGGCACGCCGGGTCGTAGACCAGGTTTCCGGCGACCTCGTTTGGGTCGCGCTTGGTGTGGTGAAACTCGATAGTCCCGAAGGGTCCGCACGATATCGTCGATGTGCGGCCCGTCGACATGAGTGTGATACGCCCAACCGGTATCTGAGAGATAACCCCCGCGTCGCTCAAGGCGGTCTCCAGGCTGATCCAGGTAAGCGTGTCGGCCCGGAGGCGGGCTGCCGCATGGTACAACTCGTAGCCCCGTGGATACGTCACGTACGGAAAGATGTAGATACCCCGACAAACCCGTCGGAGAACACCGGATCGGGTGGCGCGCGTCAGGAGCGCGCGAAACGCCTGGTCGCTTTGATCAGGAAACAGCGCACGGAGGTCCGTGGAAGAGAAAAGATACCGGTTGGCGCTCGCCAGCCGCATCAGTTCATCACGGAGGTGCTCAAGAGCCTGCATGATAACAAGTATACACAAAGTGACGAATTGCGTCACTTTTCGTTGACCAGAGATACTCCGCTCGGGACGAATTAATTCGCCAAAGCGCTGCAACGCGCCGGCGCGTGGTGGACCGATTCAATAGAGGACTGGGGCTACCCGAGGAGATTCTCGGTGATTTAGGCAGAATCCCTCGGCGCACGGACGTTTCGCGGTTGCGCTCCGAGATAAGTTTTCAATAGGTTCGGCCCAATTACTATGGCTGCCACCAGCCGAAGTGGTGGCATGGTAGACACAGGACACTTAAAATCTCCTGGACCGCAAGGTCCGTGCGGGTTCAAGTCCCGCCTCCGGCAAAGAGATTCGAATGGTTTTCCAGGCGTCAATTCGTTCTACCGGTCGGTACTCTCAGCGTCTTTCGGACCACAAGTGTAGCGTACTCAACTGCTGCATTGGCATCGAAGACGGAGATCCGGTCTCGGAAATCCTCGTCAAAAATCTCCTCGGCTGCCAACAGGAGTTTCCGACGTCGTGCTCCGTCGGGCAACCGGCCAACGCCGTAGAGAATCTCTGCAGCGGTGACGGCGATGATCGCTGTTTCACGAGCCGGAACCGAGTCTACCCATGACAGAACCTGCGGCGCCGGGATCGGTTTTATTATCATGGAGCCAGTTCCTCGTCCAGTCCCCAGCAATCTTCACCGCGTTCGGAGATTCGGCGGGCCCTGTCCCGGTTGAGTCCGCGGATCTCCGCCAGGAGTCCCGTTTCACATAGCTGTGGCGACTATCTCCAGGGCATCGCACGCATCCGCTGCACCAACCCCGAATGCGGCCATGACTACTTCCGGCCGTTTTCGTGCAAGGGATTCTACCTTCGCCGAGCGTGTGACGAACGAGGTCCTCCTCCGGCTACCCTATCACCAATTCGTCTTCACCAAGTATTACGGCTGCACACGCCTCTGGACTCTCTCTGGATCCTGGCGGCAATCGAGAACCGCGTGAATAGGCACAGTATCGTTCTCCAGTGTGTAGTACACCGCGTATGGGAATCGCTGTGACAAGAGGCGGTAGTATCCCCACGTCTTTGCGTGTATGCCGGCGTATAAGCGCAGTGAGTCAATGTCGGACAGCAAGTCCGTATTCCAAAGAATCATAGAACCGGGCTCCGTCAAGGAGATCATTCTCCGCATCAGCGGAAATCAAGATCCTCATTGTAAGCGCCCGCAGAAAAACGTAAGGATCCGAGAGAAATAACCGAATTATCGTAGGGAAGACTGCAAAGAAAGGATAAGGGAAACCGGGCTTAGTTAGGTTGCCGCCTGACCCGGTCTCCCCCACCAACTACGATAATCATAATCGACATTTCCGAAGAAGACTATAGCCTCGAAGAGATCGAACGAACGTGGTCGGACCGGGTCGATGAGAGACGCTGTCCGTGCTGCAACGCGACGGAGCCGTTCACTCGCCACGGGGTGTGCGAAAAATATCTGTTCTTCACGCGAATTCCGATTCTGCGTCTGCGGTTTCGATCGTGCCAAAGAACTCACGCGATAATCCCGTCGTTATCACTCCCCCGAACCTCCTTCGGAACGATTGAGGCGGAAACGTTTATCGCCG
>JAQIBO010000091.1 GCA_027859055.1 Spirochaeta sp. | reverse complement strand
CAGTTTGAAACGACGGTGCCCTTCGGCGGTGCCACCGTGAACGACGCGATCGTCCATCTGGTGAACCCGGAGTTACCGTTTGGCGGGTGCGGACCAAGCGGCCACGGAAGCTATCACGGCAAGGCGGGCTTTGCCGAGTTCAGCCACGAGGCGTCGGTCATGCGCCGGTCGACGCGGTTTGACATTCCCCTCAAATACCCACCGTACGGGCGTTCCCTCAAACTGATCCGGCGCGTCCTGCGCCCGTAACGGAACTGCCGCCACTGTCGGTTGTGCCGTCCCGGGCGGACCTGTCACCACTGACAACCTGGTCAATGAGGGCAAGCGCGTCGGCGACGGCGTGGGTGGCGTACAGTTCTTCCAGGAGCGCAAGCTCCTCAGGCGGGCCGTCCGGTACGGTCACGTAGGTGCGAAAGAACTTCTTGAGGATCTCGTAGTTCCGCGCCGCCCCCCAGTGGTCGGTGAACGCGATGATCTGCTCCCGCAGGTAGGAAAGACGAGTGGCCAGAGGCATCTCCGGCCACGGAGTCGGCGTGCGGGCGAACAGCAGCGGGTCGGCAAAGATTCCCCGGCCGATCATGATGCCGTCTGCACCGGTGGACCGGGCCAACGCTTCGCCGTGGGCAAGGGAGGTGACGTCGCCGTTGCCGATAATCCGGGTTGGCGTGCCGTCGGCGCCGGTGGCGGATAGCGCGTCGCGCAGCACCACCGAGCGGGCCACGGCGTTCCAGTCCGCCGGCCGGTCCGACATCTCATCGGCGATCCGTCCGTGGACGGTGATCGCATCCAGATTCTGCGACAGAAGAAATCCGATCCACTCGTCGGTGACGTCACGGTCCAGGCCGACGCGCGTTTTGACGCTGACCGGCAGGGTGCTTCCCGCGCGGCACGCGGCGATAAGCTCCGCGGCCAGTTCCGGCCGGGCGATCAGCGCCGAACACGCGCCGGCTTTGCGGATCTTGCGCGCCGGACACCCCATATTGATATCGATACCGTCAAATCCCAGTGCGGCGACCGCCTCCGCCGCGCGATGGAATTCCTCCGGGCGCGTACCCCACAGCTGTGCAACCAACGGCCGTTCCTCCGCAGTGAAGTACCCGAGGCGGCCGGCGGCGGAGCGCGTGCGGATAGGCGTTTCCCAGGCGCGGATTGCGCCGTCGACGCGGGTGAACTCGGTAAACATCACCGCCGGGCCGGGTGCGCCGTGGCGCTCTGACCAGCGACGGATCAGCCGCCGGTAGACGGTGTCGGTAACATCCTCCATTGGAGCAAGCACGAAAAACGGGCGCGGCAGGCGTGACCATGCGAAGGGCGGGGGAATCACAGGAGGGTGAGCATCCATGCGGTGAACACCCCGAGGTAGGTGCCGACGGCGTATCCGATAATGCCGGTGGTGATCCCCGCGGCGATTATCTGCGGATCCCGGACAACCGGGGCAAGCATGCCGACGAACGGCGGGGAGCAGACCGCGGCGACGCTGGTGGCAAGAATTGTCCCGGTACGAATCCGAAAGAGGGTGGCCAGGAGAAAGTGGATTGTCAGGCTGCCGAACACGACGATCGTCATGTAGGCGATTATGACCGGTGAGGCGGCCAGGATGCGTTCCACCTCCGCCATCGATCCGACGGTCACTGAAAAGACGAGAATGAAGAATTCGCCGATCTTGAAACTGGTGGTCAGCCGGGAGACTCCCGGCAGTAGCGTTGCCGCCAGGGCGAGGGTTGTGAGGGAGAGGATCGTTACGACTGTCCGTTGCTCCGCTGGAACGAGGAACGAGATGCCGACGCCGAGGGCGACAACCCCCAGCGCCGCACCGAGGGCGGCCGCACCGGCGCGCCGATTGCCCGGCGCAACGATCGTGTCGAAGTCGAGCTCTTCCGGGTGCGCTGCCGCGGGGGCGGAGGTTGGCCCGACGGCGGGCTGTTTTGACGCCCCGAGCGATGAGGCGTGTGTGCCGCCGCGGGTGCCGAAGCGCCGAATGAGACCGCGTCCGAAGGCGAGCACGACGAGGATGTACAGCGCGCTGACCATGAGGTCCACCGTGTGAACGGTAAGGTACAGGGATGTGTCCACCTCAAGAGCGAGGCGCAGCGCCGCCAGGTTGGGGGTGCCCCCGGTATACACGCCCATCAAGAGGCCGCCGACAACGGCGCTTTCCGGCAGTGCGGCGTGAAGTACGAGGTGGCCCGCGGTGATCGCAACGATAACCGAGAGCGTTGCGATGACAAGGGAGGCAAGCGCCTCTCTTCCCGCCTGGAACCACCGGCGCACGTCCACCGCGAAGAGCATAAGCGGAATTGAGAGCGCCACGGTCACACTGGAGACCCCGTCCTGGATCGCCGCAACGGGTTCCGTGTGAGGCAGGATAAACGAGAGGGCGAGACCAAGAACGTAGGCGGGGATAATTGCGTTGACCACCCGCATCACCGGGAAGATGCGGCGCATCACGACCAAGAGAAGCGGTAAACCGAAAAAGAGCAGCGCCGCGAGGATCGTCATCGTCTGTGTTGGCGGACCGTCCCGCGGTACTGATGCGTTCCCCGGCGATGCCCGGCTCCCCGGCGACGCAGGGCGCGCGCCATAAGCGCCAGGATCCACAGTCCCGCTGTGGCCATAACGGTGGGCCACACCGGCCCCTGCGGCTCAGTAACGCGTGGCATCCAGATAATCACTGTTCCCAGGACGACGATAAATCCGACAACCATACCGGTTCATGAGGGTAGCGGATTGTCGCTCCCGGGGCAATCCATGGATCAATCCATAGCTCAATCCATTGAGCACTCGGTCACCAGGGGCAGGTGATCCGAGGCGCGCCGGGCGGCGGCACTTTTGTGCGCGTAGGTGTTGTGGCGCGTGAAATGTGGTGTCAGCCAGATGCGGTCCAGGGGCAGGATCGGAAACGAAGCGGGAAAGGTGCGGCGGATGACGTTGCGGGAGAAGCGCCGGTCCAGGTTGCGGTGAAAGCCGTTGGGCCGGCGCCACTCGTTGAAGTCACCGAGAAAGATCGCCGGTTCGCGCTCCAGACGGGTATGCGCATCGATCGCGTCGAGGAGGGTGTTGGCCTGCCGGCGGCGAAAGCGGCGCTCCACCGCGAGGTGCGTGACGATCACCCACACGGGGGTGCCGTGCAGATCCAGACGGGCAAAGATCGCCCGGCGCGCTTCCGGCGGTCTGGAGCTGGTATAGGCGCGGGGTGGCGCCTCCAGGCTGACGTCGATATGGTCGGTCACCGGATGGCGGGTGACGAGGGCGTTGCCGTAGGCTCCCTGCGAGTCGGTGAGTGTCTCGAGAAAGAGGGTGTAATACCCCGCGGAACGGAGTTCGATTATATCGAGGATTCCCGGATTTCCATTCTGCCCCGTTCGGACCTCCTGAAGGCCGAGAACTGTCGGGTTGATCTCGGTGATGACGTCAAGAACGCGGGATGGGTCTGAGCGACGGTCCCGGCCGACGGCGCCGTGGATGTTATACGTCATGAAACGTTCAAGCGGGAGTGGAGGCTGTGGCATTGGCTACTCGCTGGTGTCCCGGGTCCAACCGGAAATACGGCGGACAAGGGTGAGGATCAGTTTGGCGAAGGCGCTGTACGCGGCAACGAACAGGACGAACCAGGCGGCGTTTGCCAGGGAGGGATCGGTGAACAGGGACCGAATGATATCGCCGAAGAAGGAGAACGCGATGATACCCGGGAAGAGGCCGATCGCCGAGCCGATGAGAAACTGGGAGGGGTGAAATCCGACCATACCGGTAACGAGGTTGACCACCAGAAACGGGCCGGAGGGGACCATGCGGGAGATCGCGACCGCCCAGGTGCCGTAGGGTTTAATCTTTTCGAGGTGTTTTTTGGCGGTCTTCACCGCCTGGAAGCGGTTGAGCCAGGTGTTGCTGTACAGCGCGCGGCCGAGGGCGTAATAGATTGCCGCTCCAGTGAAGACGCCGATGGTGGAGTACACGATGCCCCACCACGACCCGTGGAGCGTTGCAAAAAAGACGATGGGAACGACGATCGTGACAAACAGAGAGATCGACAGCCAGTAGGCGAGCACGGTCAGAACGGCGGCCAGGAGCGGCCGGCTGTCCCGGATCTGTTGGATCGTATCAAACACGCGGTCCACGTCGAGGTCGCTCTGTGCCAGGTAGACGATTGCGGCGACGGCGATTGTGGCAAGGAGCACAGTGATCCATTGGCGGGCAAGGCGCTTGAGAAGGGCCGTCGGGTCGGCCTGAACGAGGCGGGTAAGGACCGATTCCTGCGGCGGTGCGTGGTCCATGTCGAAGCGTTCCAGGAGCTCCCGGGGAATCGGCGGTGCCGTGCGGTGGCTGGTGTCTTCGATGAGGCCGCTCCAGGCGCGGGCACGGGTGGTGAGGGCGGCGAGGCGTGATCCGCCGTGGGCGGTGACGCTGTCGCGCCATTCGTTCTGCGTGAGTCCCGCGTGGGCTGCGAGGAGGGTGTCTGTGACCGGTGTTGCCGCCGGCGCGGCTGCCGACGCGTCTGTCGCCGTCTCGGCGTGGCCGGTGTCGAAGGTGGCGTTGGATTCCGCGTCGAAGTGAAAGGAGCGGTCGCTGATGTTGGCTGAGCCGAGGGTGACGTAGCGGTCGTCGATAACCATCGTCTTGGAGTGTACTTTGACAGCGCCGGCGGGATCGTCGGGGGCGATGGGGTTAAACACGCCCAGTCTGTCGTGGCGATCCCGGGCGTGAAGGATGGAAAGGTGCTGGGCGGAGTTGAGCCCCATCGTGATGCGGCCGAGGGTGTCCGGAAGTTCACGGGAGATGATGATAATCACCTCGGGACCATCCTCCCGCTCCAGCTGTTGGAGTACGGCGTCGGTGACCGCATCGCCGGCGAAGTACTGGTTTTCGATGTAGATCGTGTGCTCGGCACTGCGGATCATTTCGACGTAGGTCTGTTCGATCTGGCGGAGCGCGCCGCCACTGCTGTCGCGGGTGTGAGCGATCATGACCGGTGTGTTTGTGGCGAGGACGGGCAGGTCCGGCGGCCAGAGGGCGGGGGCAGCCGCGCGCCGGGCGTCGGCCCCGACCAGATCGTCGTCGATGGCGGTCTGCATCAGCTCCGCGACGATTGGACCGGTGAGGGCGAGTTGCGTGTCATGGTAGGGCGGATACGGCTGGCCGTCGGGGTTGACCCGTCCCGCATGGTGGCCGCGATGGTCCGGCTCGTCCCAGCGGTTGTGGGAGATGTCCATTCCGCCGACGAAGGCAAGGGCGCCGTCAACGATGATGTATTTTTCGTGGCGTGAACTGAACGCGGAATGGGAGGGGATGCGCCGTACGGAGAAGTTGGGAAGCTCATTGGCGCGGCGCAAGAACGTGCTCGTGATGTGCTGATCGGCCGGAAATACCGAGGGGGCGTCCCACACACAGAGATCCACGCGAACGTCGGGGTTGTTTGCGGCGAGGGTCAGGCTGCGCTCGCCGGCTGAGGGGTGGGCGTCGCTGTCCGTGGCGTCGCGACGGAGGGTGACGCGGTCGTCAAAACTCCAGCCGACGATGAGAAGGTGGCGGGTGACCCGGGGGATAATGTCGTCAAGGGCAGCGTAATAGGCTGCGCTGTTGGTAAACAGGCCGAGGTGTTCCGCGACGGCGCGGCGGGTGAAGTGGGTGTCTTGTTGAAACTCTAAAGGCATAACAACTCGTGTGCCCCGATTGGGGCGTGCCCAAAAGATAACAAACAATACGGGAGGCGGCCACTTGGCGCAGGGCCGCCATATGTTACGGTGGCGCCGCGGACGAAGCGGTACTACAATGGAACGGTCCGCGCCGAGACCAGGTATATCGGCGTGACGAAATAAATATCCGATTGACGGGAGGTCCGCCGGTGTCCGAGCTTCTGGAAAAGATTCTGTTTCTTCAGAAAGTTGATATGTTTGAACACCTGACCGTGCCGGAACTGCAGAAGATCGCGCACATTACCGAAACCGATCACTACAACGACGAAGAATACCTGTTTCGCCAGGGCGACCCGGGAAACTACGCCTATATCGTTATTTCCGGCGAGGTGGAGATCTTTTTCGAGTCCGGGAAAGGTGACCCGCGACCACTGGCGACAGTGGGGGAAGGAACGTGCTTTGGCGAGATGGCACTTCTGGACGGCGAACCGCGTTCGGCGGGAGCGCGGACCGTGTCGGAATGCATGTTGTCCCGGATCTCCCGGCGCGATTTCATTCACATTATGCACCAGTATCCGGCGATCGCCCTTGGTATTATTTCTCAGCTTTCGTTGCGAATTCGGGAGATGAACGGGAAAGTGACGCGGCTGTCGAAAGTGGTTACCGGGTTTGCCGATCTCTACGAACAAAGCCGCCACGCCCTGGACGGTGATACATGAATCGGGCTGCGATTCGCCTGGCGGTAACGCGCACGCTCAAGGTCTACCGCGGCGAGGGAGCGAGGCTGTTTGCGTTTGTTGTCCTTCACGCATTGATATCGTTGGTGATCGGCATGACCAGTACCGTGGTGGATGCGCTGACGGTGGGACGGACGGAAGGCGGTGCGTACGCGCTGTACGCGATCTCCGCAACGGTTCTTGCGGGAATCGGGCTGGTGTACGCGGGGATCACTGACCGATCGGACAAACGGCGTGTCCTGATCCGCGCGCTGGCGATCTCCGCCCTGATATGTCTCGGGGGAAGCGGTCTGCTCTTTCTTGCCGCTGGTGGTGACACACCGCGGATAGTACTGAATGCGCTGTTTGTCTGGCGCTTCACGGTGGGCATCGTCCTGTTGATGGTGTTCTGGGATCTGACACCGTTCTATTTCAACGCCCGACAGGGTAAACGGCTCTTTCCGCTTCTTGCGATGGCCGGTGCGGTGGGGTATTCCGTGGGGTCTCTGGTTGCGGCGGGGCTGGTTCGCGCGATTCCCGCGGCGGTGGCGCTTCTGGTGATCGGCGGAGGAACGCTTGTCGCCGCCGGCTGGTTTCACGGCGTCCGCCGGACATTTTTCATCCTTGATTCTCCCCGCTATCGCGACCGGTCGATTCTGGCGGAGCTCAGGGAGGGTGCGGCTGTGTTTCGGGGCAACGCGTTTCTCCGGGCGGTCGGGTGGAACACCGTGCTGTTCGGGGTGTTGAGCGGGTTGATCCTGTTTACCTATAACGCGGTGGTGACCGCCCGAACGAGCGGCGCGTCGGAAGCGGCGGGTGTTATGGGGTACCAGCGCGCAGCGGTGACGATTTTGCAGGCAGTGGTGTTGACCAAAGTGATGAGTCAGTCCGCAGTCGGCGGTGGCACGCGTTCGTCGGTAATTCAGCAAAGCGTATTCCTGGTCCTCGGCGTGCTGGCGTTCGCGGTCAGCATGGTCGGTGTCGCCGACTTCACCCGGCAGATCGAGGTGGCCCTTATGTCGCCGGCGGCGATGGCGGCATTTGCGTTTCTCCCCGGCCGCTATCGCGGTCGGGTCATGGTCCTGAACAACATGGTTGCCGCGGCGGCGGGTATTCTGATCGCCACCGCGTTTGTGGCGAGTGTCGCGCCGTGGGTTCAACCGCTGTGGTTTGTCTACCCGATCGGTGTACTCATGGTGGTTCGGGTCGCGTTTGGAGCGGTGCTCAACCGCCGGTATACCTCGCTGCTTTCGGAGAGCATTGTCGCCGACCGAAAGCTCAATCTGGCCCGCATAGAGGAGAACGCCACCAATTTCGTTCGGGATGACGAGTTGCTTGCGCGCTTACGGGCGGAGCTGGCGGAGCAGAGTTCATCGGTTCAGGTGTTTGTGCGTGGCCGTCTGGCACGGGGCGCTGTTACCGTGGAGGATCTCCGCCGAATCGAACCGTTTTTTTCCGGTGACGCCGATCGTTCCGGGGAGATGGAGGCGTTGTGGGTGGAAACGGTTGCCCGCGTGGCGTTTGACGAGTACCGCGAACGGATCGCTGCTGCCATAGACTCACCGGACCCGCAGGTTCGACGCGCGGCACGCCGCGCCGAGTTGAAAGCACTGCACCAGCGTGGGCACGCCGACGAATTTGCCCGTGCGATTGAAGCGATGGGTGAGGAGTTGAACGGCGCGATCGAAGAGCAGACGGCGGAACCGTTTGCCGACATTCTGGAGACGGTTCTCCACGTTGAGTCTGAAACCGGTGTCAAGGTGACGAATATCGAATGGGACGAGCTCTCGCCGGTGCAACAGGAGATATTTCTGGAGTCCCTCAGCGTCTATCCGCGGGACGGTAATTTTGAACAGCTCCTGAAACTGTTGACGGACCCGGATCGTCGTGCCGGCGCGATCGCCGCAATCGCCGCGCTTCCGGCGGAATTCCTGGTTGAACACCGCCAGGGATGGGCGGAGACGTCGATTGACACCCGACAGGAGCTGCTGCACGCGTTTCAGGATCCGGTGTTGGTGCGCGAGGAGGGCGTCGACCTGTTGATGAAGTTGCTGCCGACGGGGGACGAGGCTGAGGAGATACCAACGGTGTTCCTTGCCCGGGGAGAGACGATGCTGGATGTCGCTATGAATGTGATGGCCGATCCGAGTCCGATTCCACCGGCACTGGCGAAACGAATCCGGCACACCACAGCCGCGCTGACAGACCTGTTTCCCGACTGGTGTCGCCTCCGTTTTGCCGCGGAGGAGGTGCCGGCGGCGGCGCGACCGTTGGTTGTGAAGACGGCGCGGGAATATATCGATCGTCTGTCCGTTCTGGTGCTGCTGTTTCAGGCGCTTAATCTATCCAAGGAGGATGACCGTGTGCTGGCATATACGGTGGTCCGAGAGCTGACCGAGCGCGCTACGGCGGTGCAACACAACACCCTGGAGTTCATTGAAGCGAAGATCCGCGATGAGGCCAGGACGTACCTGCTTACCTATTTCGAAACGATGACCGTTGCGGAAAAGCGGAGCCGACTGCGATCGGTGCTGAAGCGATCTCCCGGCACCATCGGCGCTGCCGTTACGCGGTGGCGTGATGCGCTCTCCCGGGTCGACGAGCCGCTGATAGCCGAGATTCTCGGGCACATAGCCGGGGCGGCGCAGCCGTCGCGCCCGAGCTGAAGAACGGCTGCCGGCTACCGGCGCGCGACCGGCTCCGGCTTGCCCGATGCAACGGAGCGATACGCGGCGTCAACGATTTCGACCGTGCGCAATCCGTCGATTCCAGTCACCGCCGGTGCGCGGTGGTCCCGAACCGCCGCGACAAACTCGTCAACCATGCGCTGATTTGCATCGCTACCCCAGTAGTCCCAGCGGGTGTGCTGTTCCGGCGGTCCGTAGACCGTGCGGGTCTGTCGAAACGCGTCGACGTCGACGGCGCCGCGGTCGGTGACCAGTCGGAGGGCAAGGCCACCCCAGGTGGGGTAGTTGAGCGGCCGGCTCCAGCTGCAATCGATCGACGCTCGCCGGCCGTCGGCGAAGGTCAGTGAAACCAGTCCGCCGGTTTCGACATCCGATTCGTCACGGTAGGTGATGTGATTGCTCACCGCGTACACGTTGTCCACTTCCACACCGGTGAACCAGCGGTAAATGTCGGCAAGATGAACGGTGTGGTCGGTCATTGCACCACCTCCGGCGAGGGCGGGGTCGGTGAACCACGCCCGGTGCCGGGTGGGACACTGCCCCTGGTTCCGCCCGATCATCGAGGTCCACGTCCCGTAATCACCCCGGTCCAGCGCATCTTTCGCCGTCTGCAGGGGCATGCTGAAACGCATCGGAAAGGCGGTCATGAGGGTGACGCCGGCGGTGCGGCACGCGTCGACTATCGCCCCCGCGTCCGTCGGAGTGGGTGCCAACGGCTTTTCGCACATCACATGGACGCCGGCGGCGGCAAGACGCTCCACGTCGGCGCGGTGGTTGCTGTTTTCCGAGCAGACGATCGCCGCCTCCACGCCGGTTGCCAGAAACGCGTCCCAGTCAGCGAAATTGGGCGAATCAAACGCAGTACCGTACGTCGTGCGGCGCTCAGGATCGGGGTCGTAGAATCCGACGTACTCGACGGCGGGATTGTTCCGCAGGTTTCCGATATACGCTTCCGCGTGGAGATGGGCAAAGCTGACGATTCCGACTTTCATCGGGACACCTCCTCGATTTCCACGGGCATACCGGTGCGGTCGGATTCTATCGCTGCGAGAGCGAGGCGCAACGCACCAAGTCCCTCTTCACCGCCAACCGGCGGTGGGGTTCCCGCGACGACGGCGTCGCGAAACGCGCGCAGTTCCGCCGTGTACGGGTCGTCCGCAACGGGGCTTGCCGCAACGGCGACAGCCGGTGTTGAGGAACCGTCGGCGGCGGCTCCCGGAGCCGGTCCGAGATGCGGCGTGAGCGCCGTGGCGTCGGCGGAACTGTAGGTAAGCAGCCCCCGGGATCCGGCGATCTCGAACGACGTGGAGAACTCCGGCTTCGGCATGCGCCACGAGCCCTCAACGTGGCTGATCGCCCCGGAGGCGTGGGTGAGAATCACATATGCGTGGGGCGCCGGGCCCGGAGTACCGGGAGTGCGGCCGGCGGTATCCACCGCGGCGAAGACCCGCGTGACGGGACCGGCGACGTACTGCGCAAAGTCCAGATCGTGGATCATAAGATCGAGAATTACGCCGCCGGATTTGTCGTCGTCCCGGTACCACGGATTGGCCGGGGCGAAGGAGCAGCGGCTGAAGCGCAGTACCGCAAGATCGCCCAACTCGCCGGAACGTGCGGTTTCGGCGGCACCGGCGTATTCGGAAAAGTACCGGAGAACCTGGCCGACTCCAAGCGGGACGCCGGCACGGGCGGCGGCGGAGAGCATCTCCTGCGCGTCATCACGGGTCCGCGCCAGCGGTTTTTCACAGAAGATCGGTTTTCCCGCATCCGCGGCGGCGGTTACGTACTCCCGGTGGGTAAACGTCGGGGAGCAGACGTCAACAACATCGCTTTCGGCGATCAGCTCTGCAGCGCTCGTACGCATCGTCACCCCGGTATCCCGGGCAAACTCCTCGGCGGACTCCGTCTCCGGGCTGTACACGCCGGTGACCGTTTCGCCGATCGCCATCCATCCGGTGTAATGGGTGCGTGCCATAAAGCCCGCACCGATTATTCCGATCTTCATGGGAATCACTCCTTATTGCTTGACCGATCCCTGTGTCAGGCCCGAGATCAGTTGCCGGGAAAACAGAACATACAAGAGCAGCGCCGGGATGATCGCCAGAGACAGCGACGCCAGCACCGCGTTCCAGTCCGAGACGAACTGACCAAGAAACTCCTGCGCTCCGAGAATTACCGTTTTTGTCCGATCGCTGGGCGCGAGGATCAACGGAAACCAGAGATCGTTCCAGATCGGGATCATCGTGAAGACCGCAACCGTTGCCAGGGCGGGGCGCACCATCGGCAGGACGATTGCAAAGATGCGGTACTCACTGGCGCCGTCCACGCGGGCGGCGTCCTTGAGGTCCCGCGGTACCTGGGCCATAAATTGCGATAAAATGAAAATCGTCAGCGCCAACCCCTGGGCGGAATACACAAGAATAAGCGACCACAACGTGTTCACCAGATCCAGTGAGACCATGAGTCGCAGGATACTGACCGTACCGATGCGGATTGGAATCATGATGCCGATTGCCAGATACAGTGCCATCTGTTTGTTTCCGCGGAAGGGGTATTCCGAAAGCGCCCACGCCGCCATCGCACCGAAAAACAGGACAAATCCGATCGCCACGACGACGACGATAATGCTGTTCATGTAATACGACGGGAAATTGGAGCGCGCAAACACCGTTTCAAACCCTTTCAGGCTGAACGTTTCCGGATTGGGAAACGCCGCAGGCGTATCAAAGATCGCGCGGCGCGACTTGAACGCGTTCATGAACGTCAGAAGCACGGGAAACAAGGCGAGGGCAACGAAAAAGAGCAGCGTGATGTGGGTGAAAACCCGTCCCGGACGAACCGGATGGCGTGTAGCGCCGACCATGCGTTTCATACCGGACTCCTCACATTTCGTAGGTCTGGACCCGGCGGCGCCAGGTCAGCATATAGATCAACACACCGACAAGGATGATAAGAAACATCATCGTCGCCACCGTTGCGCCCATCGTCGGGTTGCCCAGTCGGAGTTGGTTTCCAAAGAACGCCCGGAAGAAAACCGTGCCCAGAATATCCGTCGAATAGTTGGGACCGGCAAGGGTTCCCTGAGTGGTGTAGATCAGGTCGAAGGCGTTGAAATTTCCGACAAAGGTAAGAACCGTGACGATGCCAAGTACCGGCAGAATCAGGGGAAACTTAATCCGCCAGAAAATCTTCCAGCTGCCGGCGCCGTCGACGTAGGCGGATTCAACCAGTTCTTCCGGTATACCGATGAGGGCGGTGTAAAACAGCATCATCGGAATACCGTAAAACTGCCAGACTGAAATTAGTGACAGGGTGGTCAGAGCGCTTCGCTCCAGACCCAGCCATGGCTGAAACAGTTCCTGCAACCCGAAGAGCCCGAGAAAGCCTTCGGCCATACCCCAGATTGGCGAGAGAATCAGTTGCCAGATAAACCCGACGATCACGATGGAGAGCATCGTCGGCATAAACAGCGCGGTACGATACGTCGCCTTACCACGCAGGCGTCCGGCGGTCAAAAGCGATGCGACGAGTAACCCGATCGGGTTCTGCACCAAAGTGTGGATAACGAAGAAATAGATGTTGTTACCAAAGGCGTTCCAGAACCCGGGCGCCCAGTTCTGGTTGGTGAGGAGTTTTTGGAAGTTGGCGAAGCCGACAAACCCGGTGACGCCATCCTGGCCGCCGCCAAAAAAACTCAGGCCCAGGGAACCTATCAGGGGATAGATCAAAAACAGCGTATAGATCACCGTCGCGGGTAACAGGAAAACGACGATGTAGCTGCGAAACCGTGTTCCGGAAACTGTCACGTGTGTGCACCCCTTAAAAACGTGCCGGCCGTCCCACCAGAGGCGGGTTGGCCGGCGTGAAAAAGCGTGATTGAACCGATCGCCGCGCGCCGGGCGAGACCGCCACTTGCAACCGCAACCTCGCGGCCGGGTGGCGGGAGCTTACGCGACCGTGTTCGTTTTTACTGCTGCGGTCCGTACCACTGCTCAAGCCCGGCCTGGGCCTGCTGAGCGGCTTCTTCCGGCGTGATATCGCCGTTCATAACCTGAGCGGACAGATTCCATAACTGGTTTTCCAGGTTGGGCTCACCCCGCGACAGGATCTGGTAGGAGTTACGAATCGTGCTCTCCGCGTCCTGCCGCCAGTCGATTACCTCCTGGGCAAGGGGATCGTCCAGGGAGATAGCGTGATCCGACAGGGAGAAAAAGCCGGGAAGCTCATTGCTGTAGAGCTCGGCAAACTCCTGAGTAGTCATCCACTCAAGGAACGCACGCGCCGCTTCGGGGTTGTCCGTTGCCGGGTTCATCCCCATCGCAATGTCGGTGTGATCGGAGATGTACAGCGTATCCTGGCCGGCCGGAAGCGGCGGGGGAAAGGCGCCCATCTCAAAATCCGCCTGCTGGTTGAACAGAGAAATTTCCCAGGAACCGGCGGGAAAGATCGCCGCGCGGCCGAGGGTGAACAGGTTCTGCGAGTCCGGATAGCTTTGCGCCTCGTAACCCTGGCCCATGTAGTCGGACCAGCCGGCGAGCTGTTCCCACACCGCGACGTACTGGTCGTCGGTCAGCTTTTCTTCTCCGGCGATCAGAGCGCGTCGCCCCTCTTCACCGTTCCAGTAATTGGGACCGATATTCTGGAAACCCATCGTCGCGGCTTCCCAGAG
Source organism: Spirochaeta sp. (assembly GCA_027859055.1). Taxonomy (GTDB): domain Bacteria; phylum Spirochaetota; class Spirochaetia; order DSM-27196; family Alkalispirochaetaceae; genus Alkalispirochaeta. Next base: position 407 of record JAQIBO010000091.1, on the reverse strand, counting down.
GTCGGAGGTACCGATCGCCAGGGGAACGTATGTGCCGTCCTGCTCGATCGCCTCAAGCACCTCAAAGAACTCTTCAACCGTTTCCGGCTCTTCCAGGTCCAGTTCTTCAAATATCTCGGCGTTGTAGATGAACCCGTGGATAACCGAGGCCATCGGAACGGCGAACGTCACCGAACCGTCATCGGTTTGCCATGCACTCTTGGCAACGTCGGAGAAGTTGTCCATACCGGGCAGATCGCTCAGGTCGGCGAGATAGCCCTGCTCATACAGCGATAGTGACGCGTCAAAGGGGCGTGCGGTGATAAGGTCACCGGCGCTGCCACCCTCGAGTTTTGCGTTCAAGGCCGAGTTGTACTCCGCCGGGGGGAGCGGCTGAAAGACCACTTCAATGTTGGGATATTCTTCGT
>JAQIBO010000227.1 GCA_027859055.1 Spirochaeta sp. | reverse complement strand
TGGGTTATCCCGCGCAGGCGGACCGGCTGTGGGACGCGTTGGAAGAGTTGGGCTACGGCACTGAAGGCGCCCCGGTTTCCCTGCTTGGACACTCGATGGGCGGGAAGACGGCTCTGGCTATGGCGTTTGCCAGGCCGGAGGCGGTCGCACAGCTTGTCGTTGCGGATATGGCCCCCCGGAGGTATCCTCCGCGACACAACGAAATTTTCACGGCGATGGAGCGGGTTGCGAATGCTGCGGTGGAAAGCCGAAGCGCCGCGGATGAGATTCTGGCCGAGCTGATTCCCCAGAAGCCGATTCGCCTTTTTTTGCTGAAAAGCCTTGTCCCCGGTTCCGACGAAAAATATCAATGGCAGCTGAACCTGACAGGCCTGCGGCGTTCATATGATGACATTCTGGACTGGCCGTACACGACGGAGCGGTTTGACGGGAGCGTCCTTTTGATAGTCGGGGGGAAATCTCCCTATGCCACTCCGGACGAGCAGCGCGTCTTCGCAACGTATGCGCCAAATCTCCGGATCGAAACGATCGAGGAAGCCGGTCACTGGCTCCATGCGGAGGCACGGGACCGGTTTCTTTCAATTCTCCGCCGCGAACTGCGGTAGTTTGTAGTATAATCCGATCATTGTGGAACGTTCCCTCGTGACAGTCAGCCCCGGAAAGCCCTATCCGCTCGGCGCAACTCCCGTTTCCGGCGGGGTGCATTTCGCCATCGTCAGCCATAACGCCACGCGGGTCTGGTTGCAGATCTACGATTCCTCCCGTGCAGTCCGACCGTCGCTGGAGTTTGAGCTGTTTCCTCGAGACCATCGCACCGGCGATGTATGGCACATCGAAGTCAGCGGTGTTGGTGCGGGAACGTTGTATCTGTTTCGCGTAGACGGTCCGTTTCTCCCGGAAAAGGGGCTGCGGTTTAACCGGTATCGACCGCTTCTGGATCCATACGCCAAGGCGCTGACCGGCGATTTCGACTGGGACCTGAGCGCCGCCGTGGCGTACCGACCGGGCGCGCCGGAACAGGACGGGAGCTTTCGGACTGACGAAGGTGCCGCCGGGATTCCGAAATGTATCGTTGTTGATGATCAGTTTGACTGGCAGGGTGACCGCCCGTTGAACTACCCGCTTCGGGAAACGGTGATCTACGAGACGCATATTCAGGGGCTTTCGAGACATCCCAGTGCGGAGGTCACCCATCCCGGAACGTACCGTGGTGCGATTGAGATGATTCCCTACCTGAAAGACCTCGGGATTACCAGCGTGGAGTTCCTGCCGATCCAGGAGTTTGATGAACATGAGGTGCACCGTACCAATCCGCTGACCGGGGAGAAGCTGTCCAATTACTGGGGGTACAACACGATCGCGTTTTTTTCCCCGAAAGCCGGTTATGCCGCCGACGGAGCCGTGGGCCAGCAGGTCAACGAGTTCAAGGAGATGGTCCGCGAGTTTCATCGCGCCGGCATTGAAGTGATTCTCGATGTTGTTTTCAATCACTCCGGAGAAGGGAACGAGTTCGGGCCGACGATCAGTTTTCGCGGAATTGACAACACTACCTACTACATTCTTGATGAAAACCCGCGGTACTACAAAAATTTCTCGGGGACCGGAAACACCCTGAACTGCAACACGCCGATTATGCGCACCCTTATCACCGAATGCCTCCACTACTGGGTTGTCGACATGCACGTGGACGGATTTCGGTTTGACCTCGGCAGCGCCCTGGGGCGCGACAGCTCCGGGCGGCTCCTTGACAACGCGCCGATTATCGAGCGGATCGCGGAAGATCCGATCCTGCAGGATACCAAGATTATCGCCGAAGCGTGGGATGCCGGTGGAGCGTACCAGGTGGGCGCGTTTCAGGGCAGATGGGCGGAGTGGAACGACCGGTTTCGTGATGATGTCCGGCGATTCTGGCGGGGTGACCGGAACACCGTGGGTGCGTTGGCGACACGCTTTGCCGGGAGTTCGGATCTGTACCACCGCAACGGACGGACGCCGTTTCACAGCATCAACTTTGTGACCGCCCACGACGGTTTCACCCTGCGGGATATGGTGACCTACAACCAGAAACACAACGAGGCCAACGGCGAGCACAACCGTGACGGTCATAACAGCAATTTCAGTTTCAACTACGGCGTTGAGGGCGAGACGAACGATCCGGCGATCAATGCGGTTCGCCTGCGACAGATGAAGAACTTCATCGCCACTTTGGTTCTCTCGCTGGGTACCCCGATGCTTTTGTCGGGAGATGAGTTTGCCCGGACGCAGCGGGGAAACAACAACGCCTATTGCCAGAACAACGAACTGAGCTGGAACGACTACCGGTTGGGAGAGCGATTCGGGTATCTCTTTATATT
>JAQIBO010000065.1 GCA_027859055.1 Spirochaeta sp. | reverse complement strand
AACAGAAAAAACTTGGGCGCGGTGACCTCTTTGCGGCGCCGGCCTCCCTGCCACGGTTCCAGAAAGAAACCCAGAAAGGTATCGGTGAGGATTTCGAACCAGGAACGAACGGTAGAGGGACTCAGACCGCAATCACGAGCGACGTTCGCGAAATTCAGCTGCTGGGTGTTGGTCAGGGCGGCGATCTTGAGAAACCGACTGAAGTTCATGAGATTCTGGACCCGCGCCTCCTCGCGTATCTCCTCCTTCAGATACGTGTCCACATACGCTGAGAGTTCTTCATCAGGGAAATCACTTCCGTAGATGTGGGGGAGCCCGCCATACCGGAGATACCGGAGAAGATCGAAGTCCGGGACCTCCCGATAGACGAGCGGATGAAGATGTGCCTCCCAGGCGCGTCCGGCGAGGAGGTTGACGCCGCCGTGCCGCAGTTTTCTCCCGCTTGAACCGGTAAGGATGAACGTAACGTCTTCACTTTCTATCAGATGGTGGATCTCGTCGAGGAGGGAGGGAAGCTTCTGGATTTCGTCGACGATAACGACCGGCGAGTTCCTTCGAATTTCGCGAACCCGGTGGGCGAGAAGAGATGGATTTTCCGCCAGGGGAAGGTACTCAGCCGAACGGAGGAGATTGATGATCGCATCGGGAGCAAACTGGTGCCGCAACAGGGTGGTTTTGCCGGTGCTTCGCGGCCCGAACAGGAAAAAGGACTTCCGCTCTGAGAGACCGCGCATATCCAGGATTCGCGGATAGTGCATGCTTCAGGGTACTTCAACAAAGGGGTAAAATCAACATCGTCAATGCCGATATTACCGTAAAATCGTCATTGCCGATGTTGATTCACGATACTCTATGAACGCCAAAGGAATTGGCGACGTGCCGGTTCGATCTATTGATCCAACAGATACGTCGACATAGACCCCTTGCCCTTGATCTCAACCGGCCCGCGGGGAACAAAGGGGTAGTCGTCGCGGAGGATCCGGTAGGTTGATTCGGTGACCTGGATCTGGTTGCAGACGCCGTGGGATTCCATGCGGCTGGCGGTGTTGACCGTGTCGCCCCAGAGGTCATAGATGAACTTGCGGCGCCCGATCACCCCCGCCACCACCGGTCCGGAGCAGATACCGATTCGCGCCTTGATCCGCGTGCCGTCGGAGGCGGTGTAGTCCCGGAGTTCGGCGAGCATCGCGAGCGCGAGGTCCACCGCGCGGCGGGCGTGGTCGGGGTGCGGGTCCGGTACGCCGGCGACGGCCATGTAGGCGTCACCGATCGTCTTGATCTTTTCCATTGCATACTGTTCGGTCAGCGCGTCGAAGCGGGAGAAGAGCTCGTTGAGGATGGAGACGACCTCTGCCGCGGTCAGAGAGGCGGATAGTGTGGTGAAATCGACGATATCGAGGAAGAGGACGGTCACCTCGTCGAAGCGGTCGGCGATCACATCGTCGCTCTCCTTGAGGCGCGCCGCGATCGTGGCGGGTAACACGTTGAGGAGGAGGTGTTCCGACTTCTCCCGCTCCTCCTGCAGGGATAAATACCATCCTGCGGAGACTGATTGCAGCACAACCAGCAGGAGAAGCGCAATGAAGATGCACGAGATCATAATCACCGACGAGACGGTCAGATACAGGTCGGGTAAGACATACACCGGCGGGCGCGTACGCGCCACTACAAATAACACGATATATGCCGCGATGATCCCCACCCCGACGAATCTGCGATGCGCGTTACCACGTCCCGGGTGGGCGGACCACGTGATCGCCATCGCGATGATCGGGATGTGGAGGCCGCTCTCCCACCCGGCGTAAAACGTACCAAGGATCGCGTGGAGAAAGATCTCGATCGTTGCGAGGATCAACCCGCGGAGGAGCCGACCGCGTTGGACCGAAACCGCGGTACTCCCCAACAGCGCAAACGACACGACATGGTAGTACACCATCTCCATGACGCCGGCGTACCACCACGCCAGAACGATAATCGCGTGGGCCACGATGAGCAGATACGCCCCCACGATGAGCGCGCGATACCACGCGTGGTACTCCGGGTCGATCCCAGGCGGGACCGGGGGTAATCGGAGCAGTGGCGGGCGGGGGTGTTGTGAACGCATGGACGTTGGTTGCGTTGGTTGCTCCGGCGTGGTCAGTTTATCCGTTCCAGAAATAGGACCCATACAACGCCCTCCCAAAGTCTCACTCGTAGACGCGGTGCCACGAAAACTGAAGAACGACGGTCCGTCACTTTGAGTACGGCTTGCTCTCCGCAAATAGGCAGAGCCTTTGGATCATCGATCAATAAACTCGACACGGTAAGACCATAAATAACTCATCTTTCCCCGGATCGCCTCCGGTAGGACTGCTGCCCGTTGTTATGTCAAAGACAACCGCGCTTGCTCCGCTAGTGCTATATGAGGTCCAGAAGACCCCAGCCGTGGTAGCGATGCCATTACGAACGAGAATGTCGTATGTTTCAGACAATTCACTAGGAGACGGAAGAAAGTAATCCGAACCAAGATTCCTACATCGAGCCGCTGCACTATCGTCGTGGTCGACTTGACCGATAATTTGATCGGTGTTACCTGGTCCGCTTCCTATAGCTAGATCGAGGCCTACTACTTGGTCATCGGTAACGTTACTCCACGCGATATCGGTTAGTATCGTATCCGCAGTCTCAACGAAACGTCCGTCGGCAAACTCGTCGCCTGCACCAATCGATTCATCGTCATAAAAGATCAGGCCTCCGGACGGGCCTTGATGACCAAGGTAAATAGCATACAATGTCACATCTTCCGATCCCACGATAAATGAGGTCTCATAATCGGTATCTTCAGGGACGTAGAAATCGCCGGTACCGTCGGCTTTGGTATTCCAGTACACAAAATCGCGGTCGACAACGTCGTCGATATACAGGATCGTTGGTGCCTGGACCACCACAGTGTCCCCAGGACTGTATGTTGTTGAATCAACTGGAAGTTCGCCGGTTCCACCATTGAGATTGTAGGTAACCGTTACCGCGGCCGATGCAGGATCGGTTTCTGTATCGTCACCATCCGTATCGTCGGGACCACCGAATATCAGTGCATCGTCTGCTGAAATGACCGGATTTCCGACTCCGACTTGACCGCAACCAACGAGGATGATCGCAACGGCCATAAACACGGTGTAGTAAAGAAAGACCGTGGATCGATTGCGCTTCTGGGTTCGATGATCTTGTTTGGGCATACCACTCCTCCTCAAAACAGCCGTACCCCGAATCCGAAGAAGTACATCAGTAGGAAATCCCTGCCGATCCCGTAGCGCAATTCGTTTTCTATGAAGATGCTCTCCAGTACGGGGGTGCCGAGATTCCAGCTCACCCCGGCGTGGGGCCGACGGATATCACCGGGTCGTCGGGGCCGAGGTCGATCATGCCGATTGCGCCGAACTCCGGTGTCCATGGCGATCCGCCGCCGCGAGAAAGCCAGTGCAGTTTCACCTTTCCGGTGGTGTGGAAGTCGCCCTCGTAGGTGTAAAAGCCCCCGAGAACGCTCGCCCCGACCCTGCGCTGGAACGCCTCGTAGCGGATACCGACTTGCATGTAGGTGCCGTCGAGTCCCTGTAGCACGACGGACAGGTCCGGCTCCTGGTTGTCCCGGTATGACACCAACTGCTCCGGCGAGGCAAAGAGGGGAAACTCGACCGGTGTCTGTTCATCGACATCGTTGGCGAGGGTGGTGTCGAGAACGGTGTAGGCGCCGCCGTCGAGAACCTGCTCCACGGTGACGGTGTAGGTGTCCAACGGTAAGACGTCCACCGCGCCGTCCTCCAACGGGTCTCCATCCAGGAATACGGCGTACTCACCGCCGTTGGGAATCTCCGACGGGGCGGCCGAGTCGGGCCCGCCGCGCTCCCGAGGAACGACGTTGAAACCCCGGCCGAGTTCTACGGTTGATACGGTGAGGGTGTTCTCCGTTCCGGGGTCTATGGTGATAGTTACCGGGTCCAGAGGGTACGCTGCGCCGCGGTAGTCCGGCTGGCTTGCGGCAAACTCGTATTCCCCGAGGGAGAGGACGATGCGGTCGCCGTTGGTCACGGTGAGTTCTATGTCGCCGGCGCGGAGGGTAACCGGTACGTCCGGTCCGTTGACGGTAACGAGGCACTCCCCGACGTCGATCCGCGAGAACGAAACGGTCGTTGTCTCTCCTTCGGTTACGTCGATGCCGTCATCGAAGATCGTCTCCACGTTGTATTCGCTCACTACCTGGTCCACCCGGATAGAGTAGTGGCCGGCGAGGAAGCGGTCGAAGCGGGTGATGTTTTCACCGACGGGGATATCGTTGATGTAGACGCGGTAGCGCTCCGGCGGTTCGCCGTCGGGTTGGAAGCTCAGCGTACCGAAGACCAGCGGCCGGCCGATGTAACTCTCGAGGATCTCCAGGGAGAGGCGGTCGGTGAGGTCAAAGATTTCGAGCATGGAGAAGGCGACGTCCTGCTTGACTTCAACGATCTGATCGGTGGCGATGTCGTAGAGGAGGAGGGAGACGGTATACTCCCGGTCTTCGCGGTTGATCCGTCCGAAGATGATCGTGTCGAGGTTGTTTTCCGCGCCAAACGAGGACAGAGCGCTCTGGCCGGTGGGGTAGGTTGTGCTCTCGACGAGTTCGTAGTTAGGGAGAAAACGGAGGAGAAACTGGATCGTCTCCTGGACGGTGGCGCTCAGGTTTTCACCAACGGTGATCTCCTCCTGGTACCACAGGGGCAGGACCGCCACGCGGTCCCCGGCAACGACGCGGTCGTCAGTCTCAGGAGTCGATTCCGGGGCATCCTGTGCCGTAAGGGGAGCAGTCAGAATCAACAGAACTGAGAAAATCGCAGTACCACGGTGTCGTTTGGTAGTTGACTTCACCATTCAAACCACTCTTTTTCTATCGGAGTAGGCTAATTGTACCGCCGACTCCCACGATGTCGCTATTGTACTTTAGTACAATATGGGGCGGGTCCTGGCGAAAACGCACAAAATACCCCGGCCTCATTCGTCATACGGTATACCCGCTACGATGCGCCCCGTTTTGGTGGCCGGGCGAAAGACGGAGATTTCTGGTCCCCGCCTGTGTGCGGTCATGGAAGGAGCGATAGCACACCATTATGAGTACGTTCGTAAAACGGTACGGACCAATTTCTTATATACCGTAAATTGGTCCTTGCGGTAGAGCTCTCGATGCAATAGAATGCGGGACGTGGACCGCATTTATGAAACGCTTCTTCGGGAACATCTCAAGACGAATCGGCAGATAGCGGTCGTTTCCGGACCGCGGCAGGTGGGTAAGACCACATCATCCCGAACCGCCGCTGGAGAACACACGTACTACACGTGGGATCGGCAAGGCGATCGGCAGTTGATTACCCGCGGTCCCGACGCGGTCGCCGAAGACCTGGAATTGGCGGTTCTGGGTGACAACCCGCTCTCAGTCGTATTTGATGAATTGCACAAGTACCGGTCATGGAGAACATTTCTGAAGGGGTATTACGACGTCTACGGTGACCAGACCAGAACGATCGTCACCGGCAGTTCCCGGCTGGGTTTTTTTCGCCGGAGCGGAGATAGCCTCATGGGGCGCTACTTTCATTACCGGATGCACCCGATTACGGTCGGCGAGCTTGCACGTACGCCCGTTCCGGTAGAAGAAATCGGTACGTCTCTGACGGAACCGCCGGCGCGTATCGATGACGATATCTGGGACGATCTGTACGCGTTCGGAGGATTTCCTGAACCGTTTCTCAGAGGAGACACTCGTTTTCATAATCGTTGGCGCCGTACAAGGACGGAACTTCTGTTTCGCGAGGATGTACGAGATTTGACACGAGTAGAAGAGGTCGGGCAGATCGAGGTCCTGGGAAAACTCCTGGAGGACCGAGCGGGGGCTCTTCTCAACTACTCAAGCCTTGCAAACGATACCAACATTGCGGTCGACACCGCTCGGAGGTGGACGGCGATCCTCGGTGCCCTCTATCACTCGTTTACGATTCGTCCGTGGTTCAGGAACGTCCCCAAATCGTTGCGAAAACAGCCGAAAGTGTATCTCTGGGACTGGAGCGGCATTTCCGACCCTGGAGCGCGGTACGAGAATATGGTGGCTTCACACCTCCTGAAGGCGACGCACTGGTGGACCGATATTGGACTCGGCACGTTTGAGCTTTTCTATCTTCGCGACAAAGCGAAGCGGGAGGTCGATTTTCTCGTCACCCGCGATGACGATCCGTGGTTCCTTGTGGAGACCAAACAGTCGGCGCAGCGTTCCGTGAGCGCGGCGCTTCCGTACTTTCAGGAAATCACCGGCGCGAAACACGCGTTCCAGGTGACGAAGGACGCGGCGTGGCTTGATGCCGACTGCTTTTCTCGGAACAAACCGGTTATCGTGCCGGCTCGCACATTCTTGTCGCAATTGCCCTGATACCGGTGAACCCCATCTGCGTTCCTTTGGTACAGTCAGGACACAAAAAGCGCTTTTTTTGGGGTATAATAGAGCTATCCGATGGGGTTTTTGATCGCGCACCTGATTACCGCCGCGGTTACCGCCGCCGCCGTCTCGGAGTTCTTTCTGCTGGCGAGAGTGGTACGGACGCGGCCGCGCACGGATGACCGGGCGCTCCTGTCGGTGTGCCTTGCGGCAATGGCGATCTTTTCGCTCTTTGCGGTGTTCACGTTCCAGGCTCCAAACGCACCGGCGTTTCGGGTGTTTTTCCTCATTTCCATCGCTGGTTTGTTTCTCTTCTATCCCGCCACCCTCGATTTCGCCTATCGGTTGTCCCTGCGTCATCGGATGCCGTCCCGGATGCGGGTTCTGGTATACGTACCGCCGCTCGCGTTTTATCTTGCGTCTCTCCTGGGATACAACGTCCCGTTTGGCGGGTACCACTACGCACCGGGTTTGTGGTGGGTTTTTGAGCCGCAGATTGATCCCTTCTGGATAATCTCTTATGCCGGCTATGGCCTGACGGTGATGGGGCTGACCGTCCTTCTCCTGGTGCGCTTCTATCGAAGAACCTGGTCAATCCGGGAACGGCGACAGGCGGTGACGGTGCTGACGGGTATCGCCGTTTCCACCATGCTGCAGTGGGGTGAATTTCTTGTACTCCCGCGGGTGTTACCGTGGGAGGTTCCCAGTCTGACGCCGATTCTCGCGGTCCCGTGGATTGTGGGAATGTACGTGGCGGTTCAGCGGTACAATCTCCTGGACCTCAGCCCGGAACAGATTGTAGAGGAGGCGTTTGATTCAGTGACCCAGGGGATTGTGCTGATAGATACCACCGGCTCGGTGACCTACCACAACCGCGAGGCTGCGGCGATCCTTGGGGCGCCGTCCCTGATGGACGGCGCGCTGGTTGCCACCGTTCCGGCGATTGGGCGATGGGTGAAGAATGATCGTCCCGCGGTACGCGGACTCGATCAGGGTGATGGGGCGTTTCAAGTGGTGCACCGTTCCAGAGACGGACAGGTGCTGATTCTCGGTCGTCCGGTGAGTGACCGCTTTGGTGATTTCCTCGGGTACGTGGCGTTCCTGCACCGTCCCCCGGACGACCGGGCGCTCCAGTGCAATTACGGCCTGTCGGAGCGGGAAATCGAGGTCTACCGTGAGCTGCTGACCGGACAAACCCTCAAGGAGATTGCCAGCCGCCTCGGTATCACCGAGCGAACGGTGAAAGCCCACGTTCATAGCCTGTACGAAAAGACTGGCGCCGACAACAGAACGGAACTGGTCGCCACCGCGTGGTCGATCGATTTTAGGTCGTAAGGTTATAGAGGGTTCCGGCGGAGAGTGACAACCGGTCGGCCAGACGTGAAACGTCTCTAATACGTCGTGACGATCAATCCCGGAATCCGATTGAAATGGTCCGTATTTCGGGTAAGTAACGGGTAGTCGTGTTCCAGGGCAGTTGTGCCGCTTCCAACGCGTCTAACGCTGTATCGCTCACGAGTTCGTCTGCATTTTGTGAAGCCGTGTCCATGTACGTGAGGAGATTGGTGACGGTGGGTGGTGCCTCATCGAAGCGTGCACGGCGCACCACCGACGAAAAGGACTCTCGAGGTGAACGCTTAGCGCGTTTCAGTTGTTCGTAGGCATCCAATTCCAGCATAATTGTCTTTGTTGCCATGCATGAATAATACATGAACTTGGATGGTCGGGCAACCAAACTCCTGAACCCAGCGGTTTTGATGCGGAATCCTCAGTCGGGTTCCTCCCCAACCACCATGTACGGTTCAAAATCGTCGAGGGGATCGTTGAACGAGTCGTCCATCGTGACTATGAGGTCCGGAGCGGTGTCGAACTGACGTTCCCACACAGCCCCGGGCTCGCGGTGCGTTTCCGCCGCCTCACGCCTCTTCGGCTTCTTCCTCTTCGGGTGCCGGGAGTCTTCGCACATTCGATCCTCCGCTGGATTCGAGCCTGAAGAAGGACATCGTGTTCTGCAGCTGTTCCGCCTGGCCGCTGAGTTCCTCGGACATGGAGGCCATCTCTTCCGAGGCGGAGGCGTTGCGCTGGACGACCTGGTCAAGCTGCATGAGTGCCTGGTTGATCTGGTCCGCACCGCTGTTCTGCTCCCC
>JAQIBO010000057.1 GCA_027859055.1 Spirochaeta sp. | reverse complement strand
GTGTGAAACCGGGGGACAGCGTGAAAGAGGGCGATCCGCTCCTGGTGATCGGATAAGGACGCACGATGTCGTTATTATTTGATTTTCTGGGAACCACCGCGTTTTCGGTGATCACCTGGCAGGAAGTGCTGATGATCGCCGTCGGCGCGTTACTGATCTACCTTGGAATTGCGAAAAAATACGAACCGCTTCTGCTGGTGCCGATCGGGTTCGGTGCGATTCTCGCCAACATTCCGCTGGCGGGAATGAACGCCGACGGAGGACTGCTGCATTACTTCTACTTCGGTATTGAAAGCGGATTGTTTCCGCCCTTGATTTTTCTTGGGGTAGGCGCGATGACCGATTTCGGCCCGCTTCTGGCCAAGCCCAACACGTTTCTTCTGGGCGCGGCGGCACAGTTCGGCATTTTCGGCACGCTTCTCGGGGCGCGGGCGTTGGGGTTTGCCTTTGCCGAGGCAGCGTCGATCGCAATAATCGGTGGCGCCGACGGCCCGACCGCGATTTATCTGACCTCTCAGCTGGCAGAGCATTTGCTCGGTCCGATCGCGGTGGCGGCGTACTCATATATGGCCCTTGTCCCGGTGATTCAGCCGCCGATTATCCGGCTGATGACAACGAAGACTGAACGGGTTGTGGTCATGAGTGACGTTAAACCGGTGTCTCAGCGCGTCAAGATCATTTTTCCGGTGGTAACAACGGTGGTTATCGCCTTGTTTGTCCCGGCGGCGACGCCGCTGGTGGGAATGCTGATGCTGGGAAACCTGTTCCGCGAGGCCGGGGTGGTTGAACGTCTCTCCAAGACGGCGCAGAACGAACTGATCAACATCGTGACCATTCTTCTTGGTGTGAGTGTCGGCAGCAAAATGTCCGCCGCGGAGTTTCTCACCCTCGACACGCTTCTCATTATCGCGCTCGGACTGATTGCGTTTTCGATCGGGACCGCCGCCGGGCTGCTGCTCGGGAAGCTGATGTACCTTCTGTCGGGGAAGCGGATCAATCCGATGATCGGAGCCGCCGGTGTCTCCGCGGTGCCGATGGCGGCGCGGGTGGTGCAGAAAGTCGGGCAGGAGGAGAACCCGCGCAACTTTCTGCTGATGAACGCGATGGGGCCGAACGTGGCCGGCGTTATCGGGTCAGCGGTTGCGGCGGGCGTGCTGCTGTCTCTCGGCAGCTGATATTTGCCCCGTCAGGAAGATCTTTTGGGAAAGCGGCCGGTTGACCTGTGCCGGCCGCTCGGCCGCCGCGCGCCTGCAGGTGGTACCCTACAGGTACTCGTCGCCGATCTGGATCTTTTTCAAGACGCCGGCGATCTGGTCTTTGACTTTCCGCGCGTCCGTCTGGGGGACCCGCGCCTGTTTCCAGAGGGAGACCCGGAAGAACTCCAGGATCGATTCTGTGATATTCTCATGCGGGAAAAAGACGTAGGACACATCCTGGCCTACCGACTTCAGGACGGTAAATGAGGTATAGCTCACAACCGGTTCGTCGCCGATGTATACATGATCCTGCCGGCGCGTCACGAAGTCGATCAGTTCTTTTTTCCGGTACGGAATACGGTCCGAGTCGGTGCGATACGCCGGTTCGGTGTGAGAGTTCGGATACCCGGCAGGCTCTACAAGGACGTACACCTTGCGGCCCTCGGCCTGAAAGATCAGGCCCTCTTCGGTCATATAAATATCCTTGACGTTGTTGAACGCGATCAGTTCGTAGCGTGTGTAGGTTGTGCTGTTGTGGTAGAATACGCTGACGATGTATCCATGTTCTTTGGGCAGCGAACCGTTTTGGTACGCGGTAAACAATTCTTGTAGTGCTTCCACGGGTAGCCTCCGTTCTGTGTTCAGTGTAATCGCTGGACGCGGAACGTGCAAAGTATACGGAGTAAAGATTCGCAATGGATGTCGCTGAGGCTTATAAATTCCTGAAACTTGACGAATACGCCTCCGTCGAGGATGTGAGTGCCTCGTTTCGGCGTCTTCTGAAAGAATACCACCCTGACCGAAACGGCGACCGGGGAGAGTGGTCCCACCGCATGACCGTGCTGCTCACCGAGGCATACGCCGCGGTGACCGCGCATCTTCGCACGGAGCCGGACCAGCCGATGCCGGAGCGCGACGAACCGACGCGGGAGGATCGAGACGCCGGCTACAGCGTGACGATGCAAATGCGGATCGCCGAGCTCTACGATGGGCTCCTCGATCAGGTCTTTGCGTATTACACCAACGGGATGGACAACATCTATCTTCGTCAGGAGGGGACGATGCGGTACCGGTTCCGAACCACTGTCCGGCAGACCGCGGTACTGATCGACGCGCTGAGGGAGACACAGGAATGGCCGGGAAGCTCACTCCAGTACCGGCAGCTTACGGCGATTCACGATTTCGCCGCGGCGTTTTACGAGAACATGCTCATCAAACCAAAGGAACACCAGATCTACAGCGGGGAAGAACAGAAAGCGGTTCGTCTCTACCGGCAGGGTTCCGACGCTCTTGATCAGGCGATTCGGGAGGGCCTGCTTGAAACCCGGCTGGAACGGGGTCGGGTCAGCCCCGGAGGCAGAAATACCGCGGAACGGGCGTTTCTGCTCGTGCTTGCCAATTTCCCCGCCAGCGCCTACATCCCGGAAACGTTAATCAAGATGTACCTCTTCCGATCGTTTACGGCGTTATGCACCTTTCTGGAGGCGGCGGCGTAGCGCCCGGCGGCGCTAACCCCAGGCAGCGTAGCGCCCGGCGACGGGGCGGCCCGCCAGCGTAGCGCCGCCACCGCTGACTACGCGTCCTCGAGGTTCATCTGGGCGATCGCCAGCTTGGCGATCGGTATACCGAACGGCGAGACGGATACATAGTCCAGTTCGGTTTCCCGAATAAACTTGATGTTCTCCGGTTCGGCGCCGTGTTCACCGCAGAGCCCCAGGCCAAGGTCGGGGCGCACCATCCTCCCCCGAAGCGCCGCAGTCTGAATCAGCTCCTTGACTTGCGGCTGCAACATCTTGAACGGATTACCCGGCAGGAGATCCAGTTCGGTGTAATCCGAGAAGAACGTGTTGAAGTCGTCCCGCGAGATGCCGTAGGTGGTCTGGGTCAGATCGTTGGTACCAAATGAGAAGAAATCGGCGTAGCGGGCGATGCCATCGGCGTTCAGGGCTGCCGCCGGCAGTTCGATCATCGTTCCGACTTTGTAGTCGAGGTTGATGTTGGAGTACTGCGTTCGGAGCTCTTCCTCGATATCCTTGATGCCGAGAATGTGCTTGCCTTCGATCCGTTTCCCGTTTCGGACCACCTTCAACTCGTTCGGGTTCATCACCAGGGGAATCATGATCTCCGGTTTGGGATCGTACCCCTCCGATTTCAGCTTGTACGAGGCTTCAAAGATCGCTCTGGTCTGCATGCGGTAGATCTCCGGATAAGAGATCGCGATTCGAATACCCCGGTGGCCAAGCATCGGATTAAACTCGCGCAGCAGTTGGCTGCGGGCGATGATGCTTGCCTTTGTCAGCCCCATTTTGTCCTTCTGCGCCTGGGCGACAAACTCTTTCATCGGACCGTCGCCGTTGGGCAGAAACTCATGGAGCGGGGCATCCAGCAGGCGGATCGTCACGGGAAGGCCGTCCATGATTTTCAGAAGTTCATAGAAGTCCCTGGTCTGGTCCTTTGCAAGACTGTCCAGCGCCTTGATACGCGCCTTCTCATCGTCGGCAAGAATAAGATACCGAAAGCGGTTTATCCGTTTCTCGTCGAAAAACATGTGTTCCGTCCGGCACAGACCGATTCCGCGGGCGCCAAACATCTTGGCAAGCGACGCGTCCCGGGGCTGGTCGGCGTTGGCGTGAACGTCGATATGTTCAATCCGGGTCTGAACGATCTCCAGCAGCTCCAGAAGACCACTATCTTCCGGGGTTGGTTTGGTCAACGCGCCGGCGCCGATATACACGATGGGGTCATCGTAGTACGGGACGTCCATGGTGATCATGTCGCCCTCTTTGATCTCCTGCCCGTCTACCTTCATGGAGCGCTTCAGAAACTGAATGTCCGGACGCACAAGGGCGACCTTTCCGAGGCTGCGGGCGACAACCGGGGCGTGGGACGCATATCCACCCTCCGAGGAGAGTACGCCCTGGGCGATTTCAATACCCTTCACGTCACCGGCAAAGGTGGAGGGCATCGCAAGAATCATATTGGTGTCCTCACCCGCCTGTTGTGCCTGCCGGTGGGCGGTGACGAGGTTTTCTGTCGTAAAGTATACCCGTCCGATCGCCGCGCCGACCGAACCGGCGATACCTCCGCCGATTTTGGGAAAGGACGAAACCGATTTCTTGTCCAGGGTGGGGTGGAGGATTTCGGAGAGACGTCCCGGCTTGATCGTGGATATCACGTACTCGTTCGAGACGACCTCTCGGCGGAGAAGATCGAGAAGCGTCCGGATTTCCGCCTGCGCGGATTTGTTGGGAACCGACGCCTGATCCACCAGCCATAACTCTCCGGCTTCAATGGTGAATCTGATCCAGCGGATCTCCCTGAAATTGTCCTCCAGGGTGCGCGCGATCTTTTTGAGTTCGCTCAAATGGGCGTTGGAAAGAGTGGTCAATTTCTTGCCCTTTTTCCCCGCGTCGTCGAAGGACTCGGGAAAAAACTCGCCCTGCAGTTCATCCTCACCGGTAATGATATGGTGGGTGAACAGATATCCGGACGAGCTGTTCTTATCGCGATTTCCGTAGACCATCGCCTGAATCATCAACGCCGAATCTTCGGTGGTGGGACTGAGGGCGAAGGCACGGCGAAACAACCGGGCGACGTGGGTAAGCTGAAAAAACGGTTCGGTGTAGATCTCCGCCGGTAACACCCCTTCAAAGGCGCTCATCGTTTTCTTGATCGACGCCTTTCGTTTTGCCGCCTGGATCTCTTCACGAAACTCCTTGAGGCGCGCCGCCCGCGCTTTGTCTTCTTCAAGAAGAAGCTCAAGCTTGAGAATGCTGCTGATCAGGTAGCCGTATTCCTGCCACGCAAATGTTTCACCCATCGTCTCGGAGAGTGGCTCCACCGTCGCGTCACACAGACCGACGTGGTGAACCGACGGGAGCGCACTGCGTACGTTCAGCATCGGGCTCTCTACCATTTTCAAGAGCAACGGCGCCTTCGGATCTCCAAAGCGCCGTTTCATGGCGCCTTCGATGACACCGAGGGGATCCTTCATCACCGACCACGCTGCGGTGGCGTTCTCGGGAAACACCGAAAGTGCTTCAGTGGTGAGGACGACTCCCGGGCAGACCGGCACGTTCAGATCCG
Source organism: Spirochaeta sp. (assembly GCA_027859055.1). Lineage (GTDB taxonomy): Bacteria > Spirochaetota > Spirochaetia > DSM-27196 > Alkalispirochaetaceae > Alkalispirochaeta. Next base: position 2,149 of record JAQIBO010000057.1, on the reverse strand, counting down.
CGAGGGAAACGGCGCGCTTTCCGCGACTTCCCACCGCTTCGAGGACCGAGTCATCCACCTTGGTATGCTCCGTGCCGAAAGAAATAAGTTGGTTCATGCTGGATGCCTCCGTGTCAGAACAGCTCGAGGGGCTGATCAATGCCGCCCTTGAGAAACATTTCGAAACGGGGGCTGGCGCCCTCGAAAAGGTACCGTTGGAGTTTTGAAACGTCCTTGATCTCGGTACCGGCGACGCTGAACATGATCGGCGTCCCGTGTTTCACTTTTCCCCATTTGAAGAGCGCATTGATGTCGTTGATTCGTTCGTTGTCATACCAGATCAGCACTTCGAGATCGGGGTAGCTCGAGCGAAAGCTGGCAATGATCCGCTTCCACGCCTCCACGTTCCCGTTGTGAAACAGCTCATTGGTAACGACGACGGAATACCGCGGTGTGATGCGCCGTTTCCCCGTTGATGCCGCTGCAGCCGCAGTGGACGCGGTGGGTTGTTTTGGCGCGGGTTTACGGGGAGCCGGAGCAGCGGTGCCCTCCGGCAGAACGTACTCTTTCCGACCGCGCGGTTTTTCTCCGGCAAGCACCGCATGGACATCTTCCCCCGCCTTCTCGAGCGACGCGGTGGATATCTCCGCGCCGGGGACCGATCCAACATACACAACCAGCAGTTCATCTTTCAGAATCGGAAGTGCCGGCTCCCATGATTCCGGATTCATCGGGTTAATGATAAACAGTCCCGCCTGGGGATGCTCGTAGGCGATCACAATTTGCAACGCCGTCCACGCGCTGAGGACTTCGATGATCTGTTCCGGCGTCTCGATCATCGCTTCCACGTTGTGCGATCGCGCGTGGTAGCCGTATTTGTCGGGGAGCAGGGCGCTGACGATCGGACGCAACTGCGTCCGGGTGACCGTGCCGTTTTCAAGCGCTTCGGTCAGGAGATCCGCCAGATTTACGCCGCTTTCCACCGGTTTGAGGAACGAGGTGGTTGCGCGAAAGTGGCGCAAGGCGGTGTTGAACCCCGCCTTGCGCGACAGTACGTCTAAATTACCGACCATGACGATCAGAGTTCCTGCAGATCGTCGCTCGAAATATCACCCTTCCCCGGTGAGACGTTCGCCTGTCCCTTGGCCGCGGATCCTCCGCCGCGGTTGTTTTCCGCCGGTGCTGCTGCGGCTGCCGCGGCTGCCGCGGCACCGGCTCCGTCGGCAGGTTCTTCATAGTCGGCGGTGAAGTTCATGCCGATGTCTTCGCGCACGGTGGAACGACGACGCTTGAACGCTGCGAACGCCGCGTCCTGGAACCCTTTGGAGATTCCGTGGAGAAACTCGTTCAGCACGTTTGCCATACCGTTGAGGGTGAACTTCTTTCGCTTGATGCTGGTGATATCCACGTCGAGGACGACGCCGGACTGGATGTGGTACGGGTTGATCAGGTAATCGAAATCTTCAAACTCCCGTCGGAGAAAGCGTACCCGGTTGTCGAGGATGACCCGCTCTTTCGGATTCTGGAACCCGTAAACCTGTTCAATCCGGGTTGTGGCGCGACCGAGCATCTTCTTGAACAACGTCTTTTCGTGCAGGTATGTCTGGTTCAGGCGCTCCACGTCGGTGGGTTCCGCCTTGAGCTGCTGGATCTCATTCCAGGTACGCGTCAGCTCTTCGGCGATCGCGCTCCCGGACTCTTCATCGACGCCGGCTTCCCGCCGTTTCTTGATTCGGCGCTCCATCTTGGCCTGCAGGTCGTCAAAATCGTTGACCCGGAACCGGGACCGACCGCTCTGATAGACCGCTTCCACCACATCGTACAGCTTCTGGATCTCCCGGCGAAACGCCTCCATCTGCTGGTCGTACGCTTCACGTTCCTTCGCCAGTTGGTCGGAGTCGTAGTATTTCAGGCGAATCTGATACCGCTCGTCCGGGAGCACGTTCGATTCCGTGTCCTCGTATTCACGGATGATCAGTTCCCGCGCGTTTTTCAGGTTTTCAACAAACTGGTACCCCATCTTGCTGGTGTCGAGAATCGAGGTGATGGAGTTCACCGCCGTGTTGAAACCACGGTTGCGGATGTTTTCCATGTCGATGATCTTCTTGAGGTTCTCGCGAATGTTGACCGGATCAAACTGGGCCGGATCGATCTCAGCGCGGAGTCCTTC
>JAQIBO010000042.1 GCA_027859055.1 Spirochaeta sp. | reverse complement strand
GGGGAGCAGAACAGCGGTGCGGACCAGATCAACCAGGCACTCATGCAGCTTGACCAGGTCGTCCAGCGCAACGCCTCCGCCTCGGAAGAGATGGCCTCCATGTCCGAGGAACTCAGCGGTCAGGCGGAACAGCTGCAGAACACCATATCGTTTTTCAAGGTGGACGAGAGCAGCGGGTCCGGCGGCGGAGGCCGATTGGCCCTGGGGGCACCGAAAGCGGGTGCTCATCAGGCCTCCTCGAAGAGCCACTCCCCGGTTAAAGGTGGCGGAGGGGGTACGACCTCGGGTGACAGATCTGCTCAGAAGAAGGAGACGGGGATTGCGTTGGCCGATAAGGACAGCGACGCATCCGACGACCTGGACGGCGAGTTCGAGAGCTACTAAACGTGGCATACAGGAAGGATAGCGAGATGGCAACAAATCAGTTTTTGACCTTTACTCTGGCAGAGGAACTTTACGCGTTTGAGGTGGCACAGGTGCAGGAGGTGCTCTCGGAAATGCCGCTGACGGTGATCCCGCGTATGCCGGACTACATGAAGGGCGTGATCAATATCCGGGGCAAGGTTGTCCCGGTGGTAGACCTGCGGACCAAGTTTGGCCTGCCGGAGACAGAGAAGACGGTGGACACCAGTATCATCGTGATTGATCTACAGACAGAAGACGCGATGGTCACCGTAGGCTGCCTGACAGACTCGGTACAAGAGGTGCTGGACATCGCCGAGGATAGTATCCAACCACCTCCCGCATTAGGTACCTCCGTAGACGCTCGGTTCATCCGGGGGCTCGGCCACCAGGATGAGCGGTTTATCATCATGCTGGACATCGACCGAGTATTTCAGGCGGAAGCCGAAGGGCTCGCCGCGGCACAGGATGCACCGGTAGCGCAGGAATCTGCCACGAATTGAGATAGCGCTCCTGTGGTGATCACCTCGTGGGTCCGGACGGAACGGAAGCTGTGCAGCTCAGGCCGTCAACGGACCTGCGGGGTACACCGCTGCGGGTGTTACTCTGCAGCTGGCCGCCAAACCCGAGATGAGATGACTCAACCTCATGCTGCGCAGAATCCCTGCGGCCGGAATTTGCAGAGGCCATGTGATCGCATGTTTGACTCTCGGGGATTGTATATGCACCTTTGAGTTCTAGTCTCAACTGAAATAGGAGTTTCAATATGAAGCGTATAGTAATAATGATGGTAGTGGTTGGAATCGCCGTAGCGCTGATCGGCTGCGGTGGTGATCAGGAGAGCAGCGAAGAGAGAGCGTCTTCCGCTGAGGCGGACAGTACCGATACCGTGACCACCGCCTCCATCGTCAATACGGCTGAAGGCTTTATTGATGCCGCAGGTGCTGATGGTACGTGGATTATCGCTACCACCGAAGATCTGACGATCGATGAAGAAATCCTGGTTGCTGGAGAGTTTACCCGGAACGACGAGCTCTACCGAAAAATCGCCCTGTATGCTCAGGATTCCGAGCGAAATATCACCGATAGCTACACGGTGAGTGCGCCGCGGCTGATCGTTCAAAGTCCTAACACCCGCATCGAGAGCGGCACGTTCCGAGGCGACGTCTTCGTGGAGGCTGAAGGATTTCACTTGCGGAATGCAACGGTCGACGGAGACGTGACGTTTGCATCCGCCGCGCTTGAGGAGAGCTTTGAAATTGACGAGGATTCCGAGATTACGGGGACCGTCGAAGTCGACGGCTGACCGGTGCGTCCTTTTGGCGGCGTTATATTGTGATTCATCACCTCGTCGCGTTGCCCCCGGCAACGCCATCCTCATCAGGACCCCGCCGACCACGGGGCGGGATATGGGGGCCCAGGTATGACTCCAGAACTCGATCATTCATTCTCTCCTGGTCGGCATGATGGCTCACCAGGTAGCGCCGGTCCCGGTAAAGGCAGCCGGTTTTTCTTTGTCCTGCCCACCGTAACCGATTCGTAATATACAGGTCACTTCTCCGTCATATCCATAAGGTATTTTCTAGTCAGGAAGTAACACGGAGGAGGGAATATGGCCGGGACAACAATTACGGAGATGATGGCGGTGGAACTGGGATCGACCGATACTCCCGATCAGGCAACGATAGCGAAACTCCGCGACGGATCGGGTATCGAAGAGATGACGGTTAATGACAACCGAATCGACGTGGAGTATCAGCCGTACGTGGTGAGTCGGGAAGGCGTTTTGAACCGTATGGAACATGCAGGGCTTGTCGTACGTCGGAACGGTGATGGGGAGCAAAAGAAGCGTCAAGGATTGTTCAGGCGTTTTATTGATCGCATTGCTGCGGATAACCAGCGGTCACTTGGATCGGGGCCCCTCGACTGCTGTGACCTCAACCGGGGAAATCGCCCCCAATAATGCATTTCTCTCTCCCCGGGACGAGTATCGACAGCTGCTTGACGATTTTTCCCGGTCAGCACAATATACACGGCATGTCGCCGGCACGGATATTCATAAAGTTACTACGGCCGATGGACTACCTTGTGGTACTGATCGTGGTGGTGATTATTGGTGGGGTTAGCTTCTTCGCGTATGGAGGTGCCGCATCCGGCGGTACCGCGCGGATACGGAGTGATGATACCACATGGCTATATCCGTTAGACCGCGAGCGGGTCATTAGTCCTCTTGAAGAAGCAGGAACGTGCGAAATCACTATTACCGGCGAAACTGTTAGAGTGACCGCTTCAAGCTGTCCACAACAGATCTGTATTTCCATGGGTGCGATTTCCCGTCCCAGTCAATGGATAGCCTGCCTTCCCCACGGCGTGTTTATCGACGTGGTAGGTGTCGAACCCGATCCCGACGTTGATGCGTACGCGTTTTAAAAGGAGCGTTGAACACTGATGAAAAGTCACAATAGACGAAAGGCCGTCTTGTTTGTAGTGCTGCCGGTGGCAGTTGTGTTTTTGGGGGTATTCGTTTGGGGCCGCATCTCCGACGGTCAGACCGGAAAAGCAATAAGCGTCGACTCCTCGTTTGAACTGGAAGAACAGAAGCGGTGGACGGCAATACAGGACACACTCCGTTCGGCCACGGCTGAAGAAGCTCTCGCCCTGGCGAATCGTCTGAGAACGGATGATCCGACCGTAAACACCACGTTGACGGCGGAACGTGTCGAGTTTAGCTTCCCTGACGGTCGGAGAGTCGGTGTTCCGGTTGGTGCTTCCGAGATGATCGTTTCCATTGCGCCATATCGAACGCAAACTCATCCTTGTGCCATTCACAGCATCTCCGGATGTCAGGGCGAGATTACGGATCGTCCGTTTGAGGTGACGGTCATCGATCTTGACGGTGAGCTGGTTTTCACCGGAACCGTCACAACGGGCAATAACGGCTTTTTCGAAATCCCCCTACCGAGAAATCGTGAATTTATGGTATCGGTGGACAGCAATCTGGGCCGGGCGGAGCGACTCATCAGCACATCCACTGACGATCCAACCTGTATCACCGACATGAAGCTTTTGTAAGGCCAACACACGGCACATTTGACATTCAACAAGGGCGTTCGCGTTCCGGAAACGTTATTCGTGCCGCTGACTCAGCACCTCGGTATTCCGGCAACATCGGGTGCCCATAAGGGAGACCGTGTCGCCGTAGGCGATCTGCTGGGCGGGGCTACATTTCCGATCGACGTCAAATTTTCCCCGACACAGGATAAAACGTTTGAGGCACTCGCCGTAAACGGCGCCGAATGCGAGCCATACCTGACATGCGATCATCGTGTTATGGTCGAGAAAACCGAATCACTCATGGTGTAAAACTGCGGAAAACCAACTCATCCTCCGTCTCCGGATTGGTGGAATCCTGATCCTGCCACAAGTATGCTTCCCGCCGCGCTTCGTCGCGATTTGCGGTGTGAAGACAGATACTGAAACGTTGCGCCTTGATTCCCTTACGAGGTTTTTCCGCTGATAGGTCAACCGGGACCATAGGCTCGGCTGTAACGCGAACTTATTCCTTCGCGCTGTCCTTAGGAATATCGTCCAAGAGTAAACCTTGGAGCTGCTCGGCGAGCTGGGGTACTTCATTTTGCAGGACGTTCACCACGATGTTGCAGTTGATGCCCATATAATCGTGGACAAGCCGATGATGTGGTGAAGGTATACTTCATGCGATTTCGGCATGGACAGCTTCCTCGTGCACTGACGCGACAAGGTATGGACTGAGTCCGTTGGCGGTCACGAGATCTACCGGTGCATCGAATCGCATATCGAGAAGGTCGGCGACGTTCATCAGGTTATCGAACGACTCCGCTTCCGTTTCGAAATCGATCAATATGTCGACATCGCTGGAATCGCCGGCGTCGTTTCGCGCGACCGATCCGAACAGCGCGACATCCCGTACTCCGTACGTCCTGAGTTGTGGAAAGATGTCCTTCAATATCTGTAACGCCTGATCTCGGTTCACACAATGAGGATACCATGGGGAACCGGCACGGTGAAGGGGTGGATAGCTTCGGCGGAATTTGATCGTGTCAGATGTGAATGGCGTCCCTGTTGAAGCCAACGTGTCCTCCATGTCTCTGAAAAACGCTTTGTAAAGCCTATCCTTTCCCTCGTAGACGCTTTTTGCCGGCTGCAAATCAACAATACCGGCGATGACGTAACAAACAAGATGAATCGCAAAAAACAAAAGGCTGAACTTCAGATATGCCAGCATACTTCTCCCTTCCTTTTTGGAAGCATTGCACTGTGATCCCCCCGATTTGTGGCGGTCGCCGTCGGTAACGCGTCATGCAGCTGGTGGCGTGTCAGGAGCGGGGAAGGCGCCCACACGTAAGGACCCGCCAGAGCCATTCGAGGGGGCCAAACCGGAAGCGCCGAAACCACCAACCGCTCAGCGGGATCTGGAGGAGGTACAGGAGCACCGCCAGGAGAAACCCGACCCACAGATCGATCCGTCCGACCGAAGCGATCTCGTCGAGGCATCGCGGGCGATGCTCGGCGTCGTCAACCGAATACTCGGGCAGGACGAATCCCCCGAGGAGCGCTAAATGACGACGAACAACACACCCCGGGAGGGCATCGACGCGCGCGAGCGGGGTGATAGCCTCGTGCGCGCTCCTGAACAACGGATCCTCCGAGCTCTTCAACAGCGTCTCGGCCGGAATCACCACGTTTTTCTTCAACCGGGTGATCCTGATCTACATCGGCACCCTCGGGGTCGCGGCGCTGACCGTCGTGCAGTACCCGATCATGCTCGCCGTGATGATCGTCACGGAGCGATCTCAAGTCCTGCCTGTTGTGCCAGCTTCCGATCCCGATCCGTCAGCGAACGGTCCGGCATGACCGACGCAGTTCATCTCATCCGCCGCGCCGACGTCGCCCTCTACGAGGCGAAGTTCGCCGGTAAAAACCGGATTGTCACGGCGGAGGGAATCAAAGGGTGAACAACCC
>JAQIBO010000034.1 GCA_027859055.1 Spirochaeta sp. | reverse complement strand
GCCTGCAGGGTATGCGTGGCGGCGGCGCGCTTTTCCGGACGGGTGTGGGCGTAGCGGTTTTTAAGGTCTTCGAAGAGCACGCGGTAGCGTGTTCCCACCCGGTGTGGAAACGATGCCGCGTATTGCTGGTTGCTCAGGACCTCCCCAACCTGGTCATCGGTATCCGGAGAGAAAAGCACCGCGTAGTACGAGACGGGCCGCCGGATATCCCCCGGATGAATCGCGTGGAGCTCGCCGGGAGCGGAGAAGTGGATACTCCCCGGTGTGATGACGTAGCGTTCGGGGCCGTTGCGAAAGTGGCCGTCGCCGCCGAGGAAGTAGTGCAGTTCAAACTCGTCCGGCCCGTGGTGGTGGCGCCGGGAGTGCCAGCGGACCAGTTCCGGCGTCTTGAGCTGGTACACGAAGACGATATCCCTGATTTTCATGGCCGCACACCCCTCCGTCCCTACTCTACCATCCCCGGCAGGTTAAGCACAGGTTCTTGATATCAAAAACAGATATGTTACCGCGGATCTACACCGGGTAACCTATATAAGCAGGGTACGAGCGCACGATTCAGTAACGGAGGCACACGATGAAACAGGTATTCCCGGACGTTCCGGATGTTCGATTTGAGGGACCCGATACGAAAAATCCCTTTGCGTTTCGCTATTACGACGCGAACCGGAAAGTGGGCGACAAGACGATGGCGGAGCATCTTCGCTTCTCGATGGCGTACTGGCATTCGATGAACGGTGGTGGCACCGATCCGTTCGGGACGGTCACCGCGGTACGGCCGTGGGATTCCGTCACGGATCCGATGGAGGTGGCACGCATCAAGATGCGCGGGCTGTTTGAACTGACGACGAAACTGACGATCCCGTATTTCTGCTTTCACGACCGGGACGTTGCCCCCGACGGTGAAACGCTGCGGGAGGCAAACCGGAATCTTGACGAGATCGTCGGTCTGACAAAGTCGCTGATGGAAGAGTTCCCGACCAGGCTGCTGTGGGGCACGGCGCGGCTCTTTTTTCACCCCCGCTATATGAACGGCGCGGCGACCTCTCCGGACCCCACGGTGTTTGCCTACGCCGCCGGGCAGGTGAAGAAAGCGCTGGAGGTAACCAAGGAACTCGGCGGGACCAACTACGTGTTCTGGGGCGGCCGCGAGGGATACGAGACGATTCTCAACACCGATATGGGCCGCGAGCTGGACAATATGGGCTTCTTTCTCAATATGGCGCGGGACTACGCCAAAGAGATCGGCTTTGACGGTCAGCTCCTGATCGAACCCAAACCGATGGAACCCACCAAGCACCAGTACGACACGGACACCGCCGCGATCTGGGGCTTCCTGCAGGAGTACGGCCTGACCGATGACCTGAAGCTGAACATCGAAACAAACCACGCGACCCTGGCGGGGCATACAATTCAGCATGAGCTCCATTTTGCCCGGGTGAAGGGAATTCTCGGCAGCGTGGACGCCAACCAGGGCGATACGCTCCTCGGATGGGACACCGACCAGTTTCCCACCGATCTGTACGTAACCAGCTCCATGATGTACGAGATTCTTCTGAACGGCGGGCTGCACAGCGGCGGCCTCAACTTTGACGCCAAGGTACGCCGCCCATCCTACACCGTGGACGATCTGGTCCAGGCGCATATCGCCGGAATGGACACGTTTGCCCGGGGGCTGATTGCGGCGAATGGAATGATCGAGGACGGTGAACTCCCCGGATTTGTCGCCGACCGCTACCGCGGGTATCAGGACGGGATCGGTAAGCAGATCTCCGATCGGAGCGTGACGTTTACCGACCTGGAAGCGTGGGCGCTTGATAAGAAGGTAATGCACCCCGCCTCCGGCCGGCAGGAATACCTGGAGTCTCTGGTAAACCGGTTTCTGTAGGAGCCGCGGCACGTTACAATCTGCGCCGACAAAGTGAGGACATGATGAAACACGAAACGAACGGTGACACATCCGGAAACCGGACACTGGGAATCGACGTCAGCACCCAGAGTATCTCCGCGGTGGTTGTCGACCCCGCCGCATCGCCGGCGCAGGTTGTGGCGGAGCTCAGTATTACCTATCGCGAGGACCCCCGGCTGAACCGTTTCGGTATCGACCATGACTCCCTGCTGGTTCCGCCGCGGATCGCCGGTGAGGCGGACCAGCCGCCGCTCATGTTTCTGGCGGGGCTGGAGGCGCTCTTTGGTGATCTGGCCGCAACGGGGCTGGATCTGGGGACGATAGCGGCGGTCTCGGTGAGCGCCCAGCAACACGGTCATGTATACCTGAACGCGGCGGGGACGGAGGCGCTGGCGCGCCTGGCCGACGGAACGGCCGCCACCGGGCCTGACCTGACCGCCCGCTTTGCCGACGCGTTTGCCTACGGCACTGCGCCGATCTGGCAGACCGCCGACAGCCAGGAGGCGGCGGATGAGATCCGTGCCGCGGTGGGAGGGACGGAGGCGATCGTAAGCGTCTCCGGCTCCGACAGTCCCGCCCGCTTTACCGGGGCGGTGATTCGCCGCACCGCCCGGCGTTACCCCACGGCGTGGGCAGAGACCACCCGCGTATCCCTGTTGAGCAGTTTTCTCTCCGGCGTCCTCACCGGTACCGATTGCCCGATCGACTGGGGTAACGGTGCGGGGATGACGCTGATGGATTACCGCGAGCGCAAATGGTCGCGGGAGCTGGTGGAGGCGGTTGCAGCGGACCTTCCCGGTGGCGCCGACGCACTTGGCCGGGCGCTCCCGGAGCTTGCCTCACCGGTGGCACCGGCGGGGAGGATAGCGGCGTACTTTGTGGCGCGCTACGGGTTCTCACCGGAATGCGTCGTCAACGCGGGCAGCGGGGACAACCCGCAATCCAAGGTGATGATCGACGGGGACCTGCTGTCGCTGGGCTCCAGTTTCGTGTACATGGTGGACACCGGCGAGCCGGTGGTGGACCTGCAGGGCTACGCCAACAGTATGTACGACGGTCTGGGCCGCCCGTTCGTCTTTGCCTGCCGCACCAACGGCGCCATGGTGTGGGACCGGATGCGCACCGCCGCCGGGGCCGACTACGCCCGCGCCGACGCCGCCCTCGCCGCGGCCACGCCGGGGGAGCGGGTGGAGATCTGGCAGCCCTACGCGGAGAGCTACCCGGTGGCACCCCCGGTTCCGAACGCCGCGGCCGCGGGAGCCTCGTGAGAGCAGTTTGATTCCCTGTACCCTGCGGTGGTTGATTCCGCGCTGGTGTTGACGCGCCATTACGCCCGTGGATTTGAAAGCGGCCGCGGAAGCCTGGCGGTAACCGGCGGACCGTCGGGGAGCAGTGAAATTGTGCGGCGCGTGGCGGCGGTGTTTGAACGCCCCGTTACGGTGGTAGGAAGTTCCGGCGCCGCCCTGGGCAGCGCGCTGTCGGCGTGGCAGACGCTGTGCGACGCGCGCGGGCGGGACGCCGAGCTGCCGCGGGTGCGGCGGGAGCTGGTCCCGCAGGAAGAGGTGGTGGAGCCTGATGCCGATCTGGTGCGCGACTACGCCGCAGCGGCGCCGCGCATCGTGGAGGCGTTTGAGGCGGCAGTGAAATAGAGGCCCGGGGGTCTCGCGTTCCGGGCCGGTGGTGTGCCCGGCAGCGCGGTACGGCGCCGGGCGGAACGTCAGTTCGTTTTTTCCAATTCCGGAACAACCATGATGCGTGTGGCCAGATCACGGCCGAGGGCCACGCGGGAGCCCTCCATTTGCACGACGAGGGGGCCGCTGCGGCTGTAGGAGCGGACGCGCAGGCTGGTACCGGGGATGAGCCCGAGAGAGATGACTTTGTCGCGAAAGCCGTCGCCGCCGTTGAGGCTGACAACGGTGACGCGGGTGCCGGATTTGATATCTGCAAGCGCGGTGGGGGCCGGGGCGCCGGCTTCCCCGCTGGGCGCGGTGGTGTCACTCATGGTGGTCTCCTTGCTGGTTGGTACGGTGTCGTTTCACCGAGCGCGCCGGGTACTCGTGGCGTAGCTGGACGATGTCAAAGCGGTCCGGGACGGGGTCGGTACCGCCGTAAAAGCGACTGGAACAGCGTCCGACACGCATGGCACCCATTACGCCCCCCCGGAGAATACCGTGGGTGAGGATCGCCTGCCGACTGTACTCGGAGCAGGTGGGGTAGTAGTTGCAGTGCGACGGAAAGAGCGGCGAGATGACCCACTGGTAGATCCGGATTGGCAGGATGAGAATGTGGCGGATTATCCGTTTCCCCCGGATCATTGGACAGCGCTCCCTCGGGCGTATATGATTGGACGGTATACACTATGGCTCACGACGCAGAAAAACTCCGTAGCATTATCACACTTGACTCGGAACTCAACAAGATCCAGGACGTTGATATCCTCCTGGAACGGATCCTCACCGAGGCGCGGCGTGTCGCCAACGCGGATGCCGGCTCCATCTACGTGGTTGACGGCGATGAACTGGTGATCAACTACGCCCAGAACGACACCAAGCAGGAGGAACTGCCGGAGGGGCAAAAGCTGATTTACCGGGTGTTCCGGGTACCCCTGTCCAGTGCCACCGTGTCCGGGTACGCCGCTACCAAGGGGCAACCGGTCAACATTTCCGACGTGTATGAGATCCCGCCCACGGCGCCCTACGGCTTTGACCCCTCCTACGACACGCTTTCCGGGTATCGCAGTCAGTCGATGCTGGCGATTCCGCTGAAGACCAACACCGGTGAGATTCTGGGGGTCATTCAGATCATCAACAAGATGGATGATAGCGGTGCGGTGATCGCCTTTGACCACGACGATGAGTTGATGGTGATGCACTTCGCCTCCAACGCCACGGTGGCACTGCAACGCGCCCAGATGACCCGCGCCATTTTGTTGCGGATGATCCGGATGGCGGAGTTGCGGGACCCGAAGGAAACGGGGCCCCACGTCAACCGCGTGGCGGGGTATTCGGTGGAGCTCTACGAGGCGTGGGCCTCGCGCCATCACATCTCCCGCGGAGAGATAGAGCGGACCCGGGACAATCTGCGCATGGCGGCGATGCTGCACGATGTGGGCAAGGTGGCGATCTCCGATGTGATTTTGAAAAAGCCGGGGCGGTTTAACCCCGCCGAGTACGAGACGATGAAAACCCACACCTGGCAGGGGGCGCGTCTGTTTGTGCACAAGCAGTCGGAGTTAGACGACCTGGCCGAGATAGTCGCGCTGACACAACATGAGAACTGGGACGGCAGCGGCTATCCCGGGTACGTGGATATCGCTACCGGATTGCCCGCGCGCACTGATGAGGACGGCAATCCCGTCGGGAAGCGTGGCGAAGAGATTCCGATCTTCGGGCGGATTGTGGCGATCGCCGATGTGTACGACGCGCTCCTGTCCAAGCGGGTGTACAAGGACGCCTGGCAGGAGGAGGACGTGCTTGCCGAGCTGCGCCGCCTGGCGGGCAGCAAGTTTGACCCGGAGCTGATCGAGCTCTTTTTTGAAATTCTCCCGAGTATTCAGACGATTACCGCCAAGTACGAGCGCCGCGACGACGAGTAGCGTGGTCGCGGCGTACCCGGGCTTCAGCGCATCTGTGTGAGCGCCTCGGAGATCTCCAGCGAGTAGTCCCCGATGTGTTCAACGTGGCGTAGCAGGTCAAGGTAGAACATCTCCGTCTTCACCGCCGAACCGGTGCGCATCCGCTTTTGCGTCGCCTTCTTGTAGCGCTTCTGGTATTTGTTGATCCGGTCCTCCATCGCCTGCGCCCGCTGGTATTCCTCCTCGTTGAGCCGCCCGTCGAAGTGGGCGGTGTTGAACGCCAGAAATTCGGTGACCATCTCCGTATAGGGCCGGATCTCCTCCATCAGTTTCTGATCCAACTGAATATCTTTTTCGAACTTGCGTTCTGCCAGGCGAATCAACTTGTTGCTCGTATCCGCAATACTATCGAGTTGCGCGGAGACACGGACCATGCCGTTGATGTTGGCGGCGGTCTGCTCGCTGATCGGCTCCCGGGAGCACTCCACGAGGAAGGTGGTGATCTCCTCGTGCATCCGTTCCACCAGCGCCAGCTGGTCCGCGTACCCGCCGCGACGGCTGCGCACCGCTTTGTCGGGATTTTGAAACAGCTCCAGGAAGTAGGAAAACAGCGATTGCACGTGCTCCGCCATACGCGCCAGCTCGCCCCGGGCGGTGATGATGTTCAGTTCCACCGTGTCCTGAAACCCGGTACGGACGTAGGGCAGGTGGTAGGAGCGCGGGTCGGCCACGGCGTCGTCGGGGACCAGGCGCCGCACGAAGCGTTCGATCGTGGGGACAAAGCCGACGCACAGCAGCGTGTTGAGAACGTTGAAGACGGTGTGAAACATCGCCAGGTGGCTGGCGATCGCGGTGCGATTGGTGATCGCCCCGGGGACGATCCGGTCGATCAGGCCCAGCATTGGACCGAAAATGAGCGCCATCCACACCACTCCAAAGAGATTGAACAGGAGATGCGCCCGGGCGGCGCGTTTGGCGTTGGCATTTGCGTTGAGCGCCGCGAGAGTGGCGGTGACGGTGGTGCCGATATTTTCTCCCAGGACGATCGCTGCGGCGGTCGGGTAGTCGATCCAGCCGGAAAACGTCATCGTCAGGGTGATCGCCATCGCCGCACTGGAGGACTGGACCGCCACGGTAAGGAGCGTCCCGACAACGATAAATATGAGAAACGACAGAAACCCGAGGTCCGTGTAGTGGGCGAGAAATTCCAGTACCTCCGGGTTGTTACGGATGTCCGGTACCGCGTCCTTGAGGAGGCTGAGCCCCAGAAACAGCATACCGAAGCCGATCAGCGCGTGGGCCAGGTCGTCCCGATCGATCTTCCTGATGAGGAGCATTACCGTTCCCACCGCGATCGCCGGAAGCGCGGCGGTGCCGATGCTGAACTTGAACCCCAGAATCGCCACAATCCAGGCGGTGACGGTGGTACCGATGTTGGCACCCATGATGACCCCGATCGACTGCCGCAGGGTGAGAAGCGCGGCGTCCACAAATCCGACGACCATAACGGTGGTTGCCGAGGAGGACTGGATAACGCTGGTGATCAGGAATCCCGAGGTTACTCCGGCAAATCGGTTGGAGGTCATGTAGGCAAGGATCTTCTGCAGCCGCGACCCGGCAGCCTGCTGCAGCCCCTCGCTCATCATGCGCATGCCGAAGAGAAAGACGCCGAGGCTTCCGAGAATTGTCAGGAGTTGTAGAATCACGTTCACGATTGACCTCCGGGAATGCGTATGGTGAAGGAGCTGCCCCGTCCGGGGGAGCTCTCCACGGTGACGGTGCCGCCGTGAACGCGCGCTACGTGGCGTACGATTGACAGGCCCAGTCCGGTACCGCCGTGGGAACGGCTGCGACCGGAGTCCACCCGGTAAAACCGTTCAAATATGCGCTCAATTTCCTGCGCCGGGATGCCGGCACCGTGGTCGGCTACGGTGATCACGAGGGTGTCCTCCTGTGTGTGGGCGGCGATTGTGACCGGCGCGTCCGCCCGTCCTTCGCCGTGCCTGATCGCGTTGTCCACGAGGTTCTTCACCGCCAGCGGAAACAGGGTGGGATGCACCCGCCACGTAAGCTCCTCAGGAACGGAGATCGAAACGTGACTGTGGCCGTCGGGTCCCGGCGCGTCTCCCGTTATCGCGGTAACGCAGTCGCGGATCAACGGCGCGATCGCCACCTCCTCGGCGACGGTGACGTGGACTTCCTGTTCAACTCGTGCCAGGTTGAGGAGGTCTTCGACAATTGTGGTCATGCGTGCGGTGTGGGTCCCGATCATCTCTTCAAACCGGTGGCGCTCCACCGCGTCTTCAGGGGAGATTTCGGTCAGCGTCTCGATTGCACCCTGAATCATCGTGAGCGGGGTTTTCAGCTCGTGGGAGACGTTGGCGACGAAGTCTTTGCGAATCTGGTTGATGCGGTACTCCGGCGTTACATCGCGAATCACCAGCAGGGTCTGATCCCGGAGCAGGCTGGTCTCGGAGGTAAGATGAACCGCCCACAGGCGCAGTCGCCGCTCTGGTGTCTCGAAGGTCGCTATTTCCCGCTCGGCAACGCCGTCGGTTTCGCGCACCTCGCGGATAAACGCATCGATTGCGGAGTTGCGGAACAGTTCCAGAAGCATCCGGTTGCGGACCGATTCGGCAGGAACCCCGAGAAATCGTACCGCCGCCGCGTTGACGCGCTGAATGCGCGTGCCCGCGTCGAGAAGCAAGAGGGGCTCCCGGATCGTGTTGAGGACCTCTTCCGTTTCCCGGCGTTGCTCTTCCAGCTCGTGGATGCGTCGCTGAAGCTGTCGCGCCATCGACTCAAACGTTGTGGCCAGCTCCGTGAGTTCCCGGGGACCGCCCGGTTGGATCGGGCGATTCAGGTCTCCGGCGGCGTAGGCGGTCGCAGCCGCGTGAAGCTCCCGCAAGGGCGTGCGGATCGCCCGGGAAAGGCGTGCCGCTGCGAAAAGCGCGGCGGATATCAACAGGATGCCGGGGATGATCAGTCTGCGATAGAGCGTGGCAAGGCGCGCTTCAACGTCGTCCACGACAAGGGAGCCGCGAACTACCGCCTGCACGGGTGTCGAGTCCGGAGTGCGTGCATCGTTGCGAGAGGGGGCCGCCGTCGATACGGCTGCCGGGGACCCGTTTTTACCGGGTGCGTCCGTACGGTACACCGGTAGAGCGGCGTATATGAGTTCCTGCTCGACCGTGGCACTGTAACGCACGCTGATCCCCTCAACCCCGCCAAGCGCCTGCCGTACCTCCGGACGCCCCGCGTGGTTTTCCATCTCCCGGGCGTCTGCGTGGGAGTCTCCCAACACGGTTCCATTGCCGCCGATGACGGTGATGCGGACTCCCGTGTCCGCAGCGGTTCGAAGACAGAACGCGGTTGCGACGCTTCGGTCTGTCAGCGCCTGCGGGGGCAGCACGTTGCGGATAATGCGAACCACGACCTGCAGGTCCCGGCGGTGCGTGTCGTAGACCGCCTCCCGAAGCACCCGGACGCTGACAACGGTGACCAGGAGCAACGTAACGATAATGACCGCCGGATATACGAGGTAGTGGGATACCAGTCGGTAGCTGCGGCGGCCGTTGGGACCTCGTGGCACGGAAACTCCTTAACGCGATGCGTGGTGTATCCGCGGATATTAACAG
This sequence comes from Spirochaeta sp., assembly GCA_027859055.1. Classification (GTDB taxonomy): domain Bacteria; phylum Spirochaetota; class Spirochaetia; order DSM-27196; family Alkalispirochaetaceae; genus Alkalispirochaeta. The sequence goes on along the minus strand of JAQIBO010000034.1, from coordinate 1,240 downwards.
AAAACTCATGGAAATCTAACGGTATTCTGACAAGAAATCGATCAGTCAGGAGGCCCGTTTTCTCGTGGCACCGGCCGCATCTCCTGTGCTATCATGATTCTATGAAGGTCCTTATAGCAGATGCGTTTCCCGGGCCGCAGCAGCAGGCGCTTCGGGAAACCGGGTGCGGAGTTGTCAGTGAGCCGGGACTCAAAGGTGACGCCTTGGTCTCCGCCATCGCCGAGCACACCCCGGATATTCTGGTGGTGCGCTCCACCAAAGTGCCCGAAGAGGCGATCGCCGCCCATCCGGGGTTGAGCCTGATCGTCCGCGCCGGGGCGGGGTACGACACGATCGACGTGGCCGCCGCCTCCCGGCGGAGCGTCTACGTGGCCAATTGCCCGGGTATGAACTCAATCGCCGTCGCGGAGCTCGCGTTTGGCCTCATTCTCAGCCTGGACCGGCGGATTCCGGACAACACCGCGGATTTGCGCCGGGGCGTCTGGAACAAGGGCGACTACTCCAAAGCGGACGGCGTGTACGGCAAGACCCTCGGCATCGTGGGACTGGGACGCATCGGCCGGGAGCTGGCGCTGCGGGCGCAGGCGTTTGGTATGGAGGTTGTCGCGTGGAGCCGTTCGCTCACCCGGGAGCGGGGTGCGGAACTGGGAATCACCGCCCTTGATTCGCCGCTTGCCGTGGCGAAGGCCGCTGATGTGGTGAGCCTGAACGTCGCATCCACGCCGGATACACGCGGCATCGCCGACGCGGCGTTTTTTGCCGCTTTGAAACCGGGGGCGTACTTCATCAACACCTCCCGCGCGGAAACGGTGGATGAGACCGCGTTGCGCCGGGCGGTGACGGAGAACGGTGTACGCGCCGCGGTGGACGTCTTTGACGGCGAGCCCGCCGGCAAAGACGGCCCCGTTGAAAGCGACCTATTTTCGCTGCCCGGGGTATACGGCACGCACCATATTGGTGCGTCCACCGCGCAGGCGCAGGCAGCGGTTGCCGATGAGGTGGTGCGTATCGTGGAGCGCTACGTTTCCACCGGCAGCGCCCCGAACGTGGTCAACCGATTGCAGAAAACGCCGGCGCAGTACCTCGTTTCGGTGCACCACCGCAACCGCGTCGGTGTGCTGGCGGCGGTGCTCCAGGTGATCAAAGAGAACGGTATTAACGTGGACGTCATGGAAAACGTACTCTTTGAAGGCGGGGAGGGTGCGTGTGCCAACATCCAGATTGAGGCCGCCCTCTCACC
>JAQIBO010000495.1 GCA_027859055.1 Spirochaeta sp. | reverse complement strand
GCTGAGACAGATCGGTGAATACGTAAAGCAGCACCTGCCCGAGTGGACGCGGGAGACAGGCACGCCCGGCGTCGAGGCGTCAACCGCCGAGGAGCTCCGCCGGGAGATCGATATCCGTGAGCGGATCGTGCGGGTGGAAGAGGAGCTCAAAACGAGTCGGGAGTTGATGCGCGAGGGATTTACCGCAGTGGACCGGCGGTTTGAGGCGATCGACAAGCGATTTGAGGATCAGGCTGCGAGCTTCAATGCGCGATTTGAGGATATGAATTCACGTTTTACCGATATGCAGAAGCACACCAACCGGTGGATGACGCTGATCTCGGTGTTTCTGGCGGTGATCGGCGCGATACCCTGGATTATGGGGGCGTATTGAGTTGGCGGCCGGTTATCGGAACATCGTCCAATCCAGGGGTTCACCCCGTTTCAGGTCCCGTATCGCTCGTCTCCCAAGGACCTCCGGCAGGTGCCTGGGAGCGACTCCCTTGCCGGGTCTGATTGACCGGACGTTTGTGTTGTCCAGTACGGCGCCTTCGGCGATGTCCTCCACAACGTACAGGCTCCGCGCGAAAGCACGTCCCGCCCGCTTCTTCTCCGTCAGGCTGTAGTCTATCTTCCCGAGTGCCTGCTCGACAATTCGGATCTGTTGTACCATCTCCGCAAACTCCTGCGGCTCCATAGAGAATGTAGCGTCCGGCCCGCCGCTACCACGATCCAGGATGAAGTGTTTTTCCACCATCGTCGCGCCGAGTGCCGCCGCAGCGACCGCGACGGCGGATCCCATCGTATGGTCCGACAGACCGGACTTAACACCAAACGTCTCGGCAAGGTTCGGAATCATCCGGAGGTTGGCCGCGTCTACCGGGGCCGGATAGCTCGATGTGCACTGTAAGAGGGTGATATCGTTGTTCCCCGCGCGACGACAGGCATCCACCGCGGCCTGTATGTCGCCGGCATCGGCGATACCGGTGGAAACTATCATCGGCTTCCCTTTGGATGCGGTGTATTCGATCAGGGGAATATCGGTAATCTCAAAGGACGCGATCTTATAGATCGGAACGCCGAGATCCTCCAGGAAATCGACCGCCGTTGGATCGAAAGGGCTGGAAAAGAACGTGAGACCCAGTGACTCCGCGAGGGTCTTCAACTCCGCATGCCATTCCCAGGGCGTATACGCCTCCCGATACAGATCGTACAGCGTCCGCCCTTCCCATATCGTACCGCGGGTAGCAGCGAGAAATTCCGGGCCATCGTGGTTTATCGTGAGGGTATCGGCGGTGTAGGTCTGCAGCTTGACCGCGTCGGCGCCGGTTTCTGCGATCGCCTTGATCGTCGCTTTCGCTGCGTCAAAATCCCCGCCGTGATTCGCCGATACCTCGGCGATGACAAATACGGAATTAGTCGTGTTCATCCCAGCCCCTTTTCGTAATACAGATAGGTATCGTCGGTGTCGTATTCCCGATACCCCACGGCTCGATATAACCGTATCGCCCGCTCGTTCTCTGTGCGGACTTTGAGCCACAAGCGGGTCAGCCCGATACGCCGTGCAAGACGCTCCACCGTGCTCATCAATACTCGTCCCACCGATCGCCCGTCGACGCGGTATTGTGCCAGAGTAGGACACCGGTACAATCCGAGTTCCCCATCGCCTCGGGTCCGGTCGATGTTGGTCAGATCAACAACGCCGATACCGCGATCACCGTGGTCGACCCGGAAAAATTGCCTGGTCTCGTCGTCGGCGAGAACTGCGGCAAAAGCAATATGATCGTCCAGAGGTATCTGCGCCCGGGTGTCCATCCATTGTCTGATCGACGGGTCGTTCCGCCAAGACAGGACTTCTTCCAGCGAATCCCTGTTGAGGAGAGGAAACGGTGCCACGGTCAGTTCGCCAAAGCGTTGGATCCGGACTTCCCGCACGATACGACTGAGGGTACGCGCCGCACCGGAGATCAGCGGTCCCGCGTTACGGTGCGACAGCGTAATGCGATCGTACCGATCGTTGACCTCCTGTAGGGCAATCCCGAGGCGCCCGGGGAGGTCCGGATCGCCGATCGTCCCGGCGTGGACGGTACAGCCTGTACGCGCCCACCCCTCCACGTTGTAGCGCTGGTTTTCCGCGGTCTGGACCGTGACCGTCGGTGTCCCGCACGCGACCGCTTCCGCTACCGTCTGCCCCGCCGCCGAGATCAGAACGTCGATCTTCCGCAACGTATCGCGTATTCCGGCGGCGGACAGACGACCGGTGTACTTCACCCCTTGGATCGTGTGCTCCGGGTCGGTGTGGCCGATAACCACCAAACTGATACGTTCCGGAACGATCTCCCGGACCGACGAAACAACCTCCGCGATCCGCGAGCGGTGGTCGGTGCCGCCCAACATGATACCGACCGTCCTCACTGTTGCGGTGCTCTCCCGTTTGGGAAGGTCCCAAAACGCCTGCCGTACAACCTGGTACCGCGGACCCGTGAGTACGGTAAGTCCGGAACGCACCGGATATCCCACACGGTCCGCACCGGGGCTGCCATTTACGACGATCCCCCGCTCCGGAACGTTTCCTCCGGTGTCGTCGAAATACACGGGGTACTCAATAACCGTATCGATGTACGACCGCACCTCGGGTGATATCTCGTAGCTGTCGACCAAAACAACATCGATCGCCTCATCTGGTGAGTCCACCACCGTCCGAAGCGCGGCCAGATCGGTATTCCACGGAACGTGACGCCAGCGGGTCGTCGGTGCCCGTTGTGACAGCCACTCGGAACCGATCGGGCACGCGATTATCAGTTCCGCCTCGTCGCCGTCTTCTGCGACCGCGGTGGCAAGGGCGTCGCACCGGGTCAGATGCCCAAGCCCGATGTCAGGACCGGCGATCGTGAGGAACACCGTACGGATACTCATGTCGCCGGCTGGAAGATCTTTTCCAGAAGTACGACATCGTCGTAAGTACCGTCCGGTAGCCGTACATGGTCGCACCACCGGCCTGCGACGGTGTATCCGTTCTTTTCAAACGCCCGTACCGATCCGTTGTTGGAAGCGTACGACCCCGCATATAGTTTGTGCAAACCGAGATGATCCCGCGCAAGCTCGCCAACCGCGCCGATCGAAATTGTCGCGATACCCTTGCCCCAATATCGCTTGTCGCCAACGATCAGGCCCACATCTCCCCTGCTGTGTGGGCCGTCTATCCCGCCGATCTTGATGTTACCGATGTGTTCGTTACCGGGCGCAAAGATACCGAACAACAGGGTTCCGCTCTGTGCCCGACAGCCGACGACGAAATCGCGCACCGTTTCTACGGTGTGTTCTACAAACCGACTCTCGAGATACCGATTGACCTCCGGGTCGTTGAGCCACGCAACGTAGTGGTCGGTCACTTCGTCGGGATGCAAGATCCTCAGATCAAGAGGTCGTTTATCGGATCCGGATACGGTGATCACCCAGTCGGGGTCTCCGGATATCGCGAAATGGTTCTTCAAGACGCCCTCCTTCCGTTCAGTTCAGACGCTGAAACCCGGAATGAATCGGTTTACCCTTCAGATATGCTCCGATCCTGCCCTCGTTGATATAGGGTGCGAGTTCCGCGAACACGGCGTCACAGGCCCCAAGATACTCCCGAACCAGTTCTTCTGTATGGGCGAGGCTCACATAGAGAGAACGATTTGCGAGGTATCCGCGATCGAGCATCGCCTGGGTAAACGCGGTACGTATCGCAAGGGGTGATTCTCCGTCGACGTCAAAATGGCTGAGGGGATACATGCCGCCGGCGTGAACGGAGAGCCCGTGCTCGGCACCTGCGGCCACCCACCCCTCCTGAACCATCCGACCGATCTGTTCCAGGTGGTGCGGCGCATCTATCTCCCGCATCTTGCGGATTGTGGTCAGCGCCGCCGTAGGACCGGTACGGTCGGTCCAGTAGGTACTGCTGATGAAGCTGCTCTGTGCAAGGTCCATCGTAGCGCTCGTTCCGATCACCGCCGCCATCGGGTGCCCGTTGCTCATCCCTTTTGCAAACACCGCGATATCCGGTTGCCATCCCACCACAAGGTGCGCGCCACCGACGTTGAGGCGGAATCCGGCGGTAATCTCGTCAACCACCAGCGGGATACCTCGACGACGGACCGTTTCGTGAATGAGTGCGCGGAAGGAGTCCTTCGGCGGGTCGTTACGAATCGGTTCGAGTACGACGGCGCCTACACGGTCACCGTATCGATCCATCAACGCGCGAAATGCCTCGTCGTCGTTAAACGGGAAAGGAATAGCCGTCTCCTTCAACGCGCGCGGTACTCCCGCCGGTTCCAGACCCGAGAGGAGGTGTCCGTCGAGGGCCGCGTCATCGGAGATATTTGCCGCGAGATACCAGTCCGACCATCCGTGGTACCCGGAAAACAGGACCAGGTCCTTGCCCGATGCCGCCCGAGCGAGCCGTACGGCGATCGCCATCGCCTCGCCCCCGCTCCTGGCGTATCGCACTTTCTCGGCCCAGGGGTGTAATTCGAGCAGTAATTCGGCCAGTTCAACCTCTTCCGGGGCGTTGAGCGTGGACATGTTGCCGTCTTGAACGACCCGGACGACCGCCTCGGTGACGTCGGGGTCCGCGTATCCGAGAATACACGCCCCAACACCCATGATACTGAAGTCTTTGTAGGTGTTTCCGTCGAGATCGGTCACCTCGCACCCGTTGGCACGGGTATAGTACGACGGCCATCGGTCGGGCAGGAACATCTCTGGTCGTTTTGAAAGGAGCTGGGTTCCCCCGGGGATAAGCTCTTTCGCCCGATTATACAGTTCCTGGCCGGTGCGTTTCTCGTCGTTCATTGTGTATACCTCATTTAACGGGAACCAGCGTTTCGTTCTATCTGGTTGTTGATCTTCAAGATTTCCGGATGTGCTTCCAGGACTGAAAAGATTTCATCCCTGCCAAACACGGCGTCCGGACGTTCCAGCATCTGAAAGACCGCCTCCAGAAACTGGTAATCTCTCTGTTCATCCAGGGTCCAGCGATGGTGCGAATAATCTATCTCCGATGCAACGTTGGATCCGGGGAAGCGGTCTGCGTGCGTCCGGATATACGGGGTGACGTGTTCCCGATCATGAGACAACGTCGCCTCGGTCCATGCAGTTTCAAGTGCTGTGCGGGAGAACGCTTCCACATCCAGCCCGTCCGGCCACGTCGGCGGGGCGGTGTTGCTTGTGTAGCTGTTGCCGGTGCGCAGATGTTCAGACACAACACTGTCTATCAAGACCGGATCTATGACGGGGCAATCCGCGGTGACGCGCACAAAGTGGTCTCCCTCGGTCAGTTGTGCCGCCTGGTAATAGCGGTCCAGAACGTCGTTTTCGCTCCCTACAAATACGCCGGTCCCCCTCCCCGATACGTGGTGAATGAGGGGTAGATTATTGGGATCGATTGAAGTAATTACCAGCACCCGATCAATGGTCGTCGCCGCCGCTACACGATCAATCACGTGGTCAATGACCGGTTTTCCTGCCAGTTCCTTCAACACTTTGCCGGGAAGACGGGAGGAACCCATCCGCGCCTGTATCAATGCGATGACCATAGCGTCACCTCCAGTTAAACGGAAGAATAACCGATTCGTCTTCGATGCGAAATATATCGAAGGGCCGCGAGGGATCTTCCGTGAGATCTGCGGCGATCTGTTGCGCACGAGTATAGGCGGCTATCGTTTCGGCAAGCCGGAGCGGGCTGTCCACACCCACCACCACGCGGGAGACACCGGGCATACCCGCTACGAACGCCAGAAGCGCCTCGGCGCGGGAGATGCTATAGCTGTCACACAGTCGTTGGAGCGCTGACAGCGCAGAGCTGGCTCCCTGAAGGTTATCCGGCAGCGCGTCTGAACCCATGAAGCCGAGTCCCTGCAGGAACACACTGCGGACGTGAACCTCGGTACCATCTGCGACCAGTGACGGGAGGCACGATACAAACCGCTGATCAAAAATGCTCATCGGAAGCTGGACAACATTGGGGAGCGGTAGGCGCAGACCGCGGCACACGTCCTTTGCCATCTCCAGCTGCCGCGGCCAGTACACGGAAATCCCAACGTTCCGGACTCGCCCTGCCGTCACCTCGGCGTAGAGGGCGGACCACACCTGTGGATCCCGCTCCAGAACGGACGCATCGTGGAGAAGGACGGAATCCAGACGGGTTACTCCAAGGTTGGTACAACTTTGTTCCACCAACCCCGCTACGTCGGTAGCGCTGGAAGGGCCTATCTTGGTAATCACCCGGAACCGGTCGGCCGCGTGAAACTGCCCGAGGATCTCTTCTGCGTTGCCATACGCGGCAGCGGTGTCCAACACGTCTATTCCCTGGTTGTGGCAGACGGTGAGAATGTCCTGAATGTCCGCTGTGGTCAGACGACCGCGTGTGTTGGTTATTCCGTAATCAAGGCCAAATTGAACCGTTCCCAGGGCGAGTTGTGGCATGCCGGCAGTCACGCCAGGTTCAGGACCGCAGTTATAACACGTATCTGGTCTTCAGCGGTCATCCCTGGATAGAGCGGAATTGCCAGTGCGTTCTCATAGTACGTTTCAGCGACGGGGAAATCTCCATCGAGAAAGCCGTAGGTTTCCCGGTAATACGGCTGCGTGTGCACCGGAATGTACAGGACTTGTGAACCGATCCCCTGCTCTCGAATACGTGCCATCACTGTCGGCCTGTCCTGTCCGATCGCATCCCAGTCGAACTGCAGGACGTAGAGGTGCCATCCGGTCTGACGATCCGGTTCCACCCATGGGGTGGTGAGCCAAGGGACATCAGCGAACGCTTTGTTGTAGCCGTCTACCAGCTCCTGTCGCCGCGCGACGAAACGGTCCAGTTTTCGCAGCTGGCTACGTCCCAGCGCCCCCTGTATGTCGGTAATCCGATAGTTGAAGCCCAGCGCCTGCATTTCGTAGTACCAGATGCCGTGATTCTGTGTCATCTCCTCGGGAGACCGGGTGATACCGTGGGTGCGCAGCAACATTAGTTGCCGGTAGAGATCGGGATCGTTGGTCATGATCGCGCCCCCCTCGCCGGTGGTCATTGTCTTGACCGGGTGAAACGAAAATGTCGTCATGTCCGAATACCGGCACGATCCGACGCGGGAACCGTCGCGGTATTTCCCACCGATGGAGTGAGAGGCATCTTCGATAACACGAAGACCGTATCGTTTCGCGATGTCGGAAATCGCCTCAACTCCGGCCGTGTTACCCGCAAAGTGGACGGGAAGGACGACGTCTGCCCGATTATCTTCTGGCGCGGAATCGAGGAACTCGGCGAGACACTCTGGGCTCATACAGTACGTTTGGGCATCGATATCGACGAAGCGCGGTGTGTGACCCGCATAGAGCAGGGCGTTTGCGGTAGCAACAAAGGTGTTTGGGGTGGTCACCCCGATGGATCCCCGAGGTAGACCGAGGGCGAGGACCGCAAGGTGTAACGCCGCGGTGCCGTTGGCGACCGCCACCGCATATCGAGCCCCGGTATACTCGCACAGGTCTGCCTCAAACGCGGCGATCTCAGGACCCGTTGTGATAAGTTCGGCGGTGAGGGCAGTACTGACGGCGTCAATGTCATCCTGTTCTATCTGCTGTCTCCCGTAGGGAAGAAAGGATTCAGTACTCATCTGTAGATTACTTCCTAATAAACGATCTCGATCTCTTCGATCCGTTTTCTCATATCATCCACATTGATCCATTGGACGTTGTTGTCCGACGAGTACTCAAAGAACTCCTGAACCCGCGTTCCACCATCGGTGAAGTGTGCGTCACGGTTCCACCACTCGAAGTTGGGATAGATGATGTAATGGGCGTCGTACTCGTAGGTGAGCAGCGAATCATACTGGGTCACCATCACCTCGTGCAGTTTCTCCCCTTCCCGAATCCCGATCTCTTTGGTTGAGCCGGCAGGATTCATCGCCGCCGCGAGATCGGTAATCCTGAATGATGGGATCTTGGAGATATAGGTTTCGCCACCCTTGGACTCCTCAAGTGCCTTGAACACCAGGTCAACCGCTTCATCGAGGGTGATCCAGAAGCGTGTCATGCGGTTGTCGGTGATCGGAAGCTCGGTTTTGCCGTCGGCGAGGAGTTTATGGAAAAACGGGATTACAGAACCGCGACTACCCGCGACGTTACCGTATCGAACGACGGAAAAGGTTGTTTTCTTTCCGCCGGCGTAGGCATTTGCCGAAACAAACAGCTTGTCGCTCGCCAGCTTTGTGGCGCCGTACAGGTTGATCGGATTGACCGCTTTGTCCGTCGACAGCGCAACAACTTTATCAACGCCGTTTTCGATCGCTGCGTCTACGACGTTCTGGGCGCCATGGATATTCGTCTTTACCGCCTCGAAGGGGTTGTACTCGCACGCCGGTACCTGCTTGAGCGCTGCAGCGTGGACGATATAGTCGATCCCGTAGCACGCCCGGTACATGCGGTCCTTATCCCGAACGTCGCCGATGAAGTACCGCACTTTCTTGTCAACGTCGATTTCTGCGAGAGACTGGTGCATGACGAACTGTTTGTATTCGTCCCGGCTGAAGATCACGATCTTTTTGGGGTTATATTTTTCAAGAATGCGGCGCGTGAATCGCTTACCGAACGATCCGGTCCCACCGGTTATAAGAATCGATTTTCCGTCCAACACGGTCTGTCTCCCATTTACTGTTGAGATTAATTACTGTGAGGGTAGCACATCACGCCCCGGACGTCACGGCTCGGTTGCAGAGTCACAACGCAGCGGTTGCGATTCCAAACAAGAACGTTCTATGCTAGGAACGTACAAAAGGAATACATATGAAAATCAAGCCGTTCATGGCGCAGCACGACCAGAATCGTATGAAGCACGAGGGCGATGTCTCGCTGGCGAGAGAAAAGTTTTTCGAGATGAAGCCCGGCAACCTGCGGTTTCTACTGGAAAAGCGGTACCGGTGGATGAATCGATACATCCAACCGGGAGATCGAGGGATAGAAGTTGGGGCGGGCGCAGGTTTCAGCAAAGAATTTATTGAGTGTGAGGCGTACCAGACGACCGATTTTGCCGACTATCCCTGGATCGACATTATAAACGTTGATGCGATGCATACCCCGTTTGACGATAGCCAATTTGATTTCGTTGTGTCGTCAAACATGATTCACCACCTTGCATACCCGGTGCAGTTCTTCCGTGAAATGCGTCGGATTCTCAAGCCGGGTGGCCGTCTGTTGATTCAGGAGGTGTATACCTCGTTCTTTATGCGGTTTTTCCTGCGGCTGATGCGTCACGAGGGGTACGACTTTGATGCGGACGTATTTGACGAATCTACCGTTGCAAACGATGCCGACGATCTCTGGTCCGCGAACTGTGCGATTCCGAACTTGTTATTTGATGACATGGACACGTTCCGGCGCAACATCGCCGGTTTTGAAGTGACTCCTCCGAAGTACCGGGAGTTCACCGTCTTTCTGAACTCCGGGGGCGTTGTCGCCAAAACGTTTTTTGTTCCCCTCCCGCGATTCCTGTTGTATCTGCAGTACGGCGTGGATACGGTGCTCGCATCGCTCTTTCCGAAAGTCTTCGCACTCCAGTTTCGGACCGTTATGACTAAGGTATAACGTCGGTGGATCTTTCGATCGTAATACCGTGTTACAACGAGGGCGGTTCTCTCGATGCGTTGTTTGATGCATGCCGCAACGCACTCGCCTCTGATATTTCCATGGAAGTGGTCTTTGTAGATAACGGGTCAACCGATGACTCAGAAGAACAACTGGCCCGACTCCTGAGCCGCCCCGAGAATCAGTTTGGCCGACTCGTCTCGGTGGGTGTCAATCAGGGATACGGACACGGGATTATGACCGGCGTTCGTGCCGCTCGCGGCGATGTGATCGCGTGGACCCACGCGGATCTGCAGACGGACCCGGGTGACGTGGTCGCCGCGTATCGATCGTGCCGAACACCGCTCGAGAACGGGACCGTCATTGTCAAAGGACGCCGCAAGGGACGGGGTATCTTTGATACGGTGTTTACCGCGGGAATGTCTCTCGTCGCTTCCACGATACTGGGGCAGAAACTGTCCGATATCAACGCGCAACCCAAGATCTTTCATCGGAGCTTTCTCAACGATTTTACCGACGCACCGGAGGATTTCTCCCTGGACGCATACTTTCTGTACGTTGCCCGGACAAAAGGAATCCCGATCTACGAGTACCCGGTGATATTTGCAGACCGACAGTTTGGCGAGGCCAAGGGTGGCGGATCGCTGAAAGGCAAAGTACGGATAATTCGGCGCACCCTGGCGTTTCTACGTAAACTGCGCCGCGAAATACGAGAGGGGGTACGGTAGTGGAAATTGTCATCCATCGTGTGAACACGATTGCAGGTCTCAGGCAGATTCCCGAAAAGTACGGGTGCGAGATCGATATCCGCGCCGAGGGAAGCCGCCTGATACTCAACCACGAGCCGTTTGAGACGGGAGACTACCTGACTGATTATCTCGACGAGTACGATCACGGACTGCTGATACTCAATATCAAGGAAGCGGGGATCGAAGAATCGGTGCTTCAGGAAGTACGGTCGCGCGGCATACCGCGCCATTTTCTGCTCGATGTGGAATTTCCCTATATTTATCGTGCCGCGCGCGCGGGCGAACGCGCGATCGCGATGCGATACTCCGAAGATGAAGCGATCGAAACGGTGCTTGGATACGAAGGGAAGGTGGATTGGGTCTGGATCGACACCAACACGCGGTTACCGATCGACAGAGATATCGCTGTGAAGCTCAACGGTTTTCAGACATGTCTGGTATGCCCGGAACGCTGGGGCAGGCCCGATGATATCAAAACGTATCGCGCACAGGTCAAAGAGACGGGGTTTCGCCTCGACGCGGTCATGACCGCCCTCGAGTACGTACCCGACTGGGAATCCCCGTGAACCGTATCCGCTGGACGCACGTTCTTCACGGCGGTTTGCTCGCCGTATGGATAGCGTTTTCGATTTGGACCCACGGGATTTTGGCAACGGCGATCGTCGCATTCGGTATCGGAGTGTTGGTGGTCGGTGGTTTTCGACTGGATGCAATAGCCCTTTTGCGTTTTTTCACGGCCGCGGCGATCGCCTGGGTCGGAGCTGCGTGGCTTACCGTTGGAAACTCCGTATTGATCGGGGCCGCGTGTCTTGGTGCGGGCGCATTCATCGGATACAAAGCCTTTCGCGACCCGCCGGACGGGGAACCCGCGGATCAACCGTTCCTTTTGAGTTTCCTGAGAGATCCCAATAGTCTTGTGGTCTGGGTCGTTCTTTTCGTCGTGAGTATCTATGGATTCCATACGTCGGAGGGCGTTTATCTCCTCGACGCGACACACCCCACGTATGAGGCATCGATCGGCAACTCCTTTTCCAGAAGCGTTCTTTCCCCGCCGGATCTGTCTCTTCCCGGCAAAACGATCAGGTTCCATTTCCTCTCTACGCAGCTCACACGTTCCGTCGCGGCGCTCGGCATCCCTCCGTTGACCGCGATCTATTATGTTGCACCGTCGATACTAGGTTTTTTGGCGGTGATCGTTTTCGGTGTGCTCTTCCGGATCGAGGGCATCGCGAGATATTCGGCATTACTATTCTTTGTTCCGGTTCTCGTATTGGTTGAAGACACGATCGGCACCGAGACGTTGTTTCGACGATCGATAATGATGACGCCGTCGTTCACCCTCGGAATGGTTTTCGTGGTCGCGTTTTTCGTTGAGGTGAGGCGGAGCGGCAATCGCGTTGTAGCGTTGATCCTGTCGCTCGCCGTCCTTTTTACAAAAGCGACGTTTTTTCCGGTGATTCTTGGGGGAATGATTTTACGATGGTTTTTCGTCGAACGGCGAGAGAAAGATCACGCGATGCTTCCGCTGATTGGGGCGATGACCGTTGCGTTTCTCGTGGCTTATGCACTTTTCTATTCCGGTGCACATTCCCATAATCACTGGGTCGTTGGCCCGGGTTTTCTATACCGCCTGGTAATCGATCGCGATATTTTTCATGCGCTGTTTTTCGTTGGGATTCTTATCGTGATCGCGTACCGAATACGGAACAAACTCCTGGAACCGGCGGATTGGTTTGTTATGAGCGGTGTCCTGGGGACACTTCTTGTCGCTGAAATCACGGAATACGGAAGCTACCAGTTTCTCACCGCCGCGTCGCCGTTTCTGCTGGTGGTTGCGACAAAGACGATCACCCCGCGAATGTTTCGGCCTGTTCGTATTGCGATGGTCATAGCGGTGGTCGGATGGACTATCGTTGATTTTCGGCCGTACGGGCACGCAGCGATCCAGAAATTCGTCGCCGACCTCCCTATCGACAGCGGGAGAATCGCTGCATTCGATTCACCACCAACAGTCAGTAACGAGATGATCGCGGCGTATTCGTACCTGTCGTCGCAACGAGACGATTCGATCGTATTTTTCTCCCCGGTATACGAACTGGAAACGGAATACGCCGGTACCCGTTTTTCACCGGACACCGGGTTTATCCGATCTGCGGTATCCGATCGACAGCTATACCGGGAGAACTTCAAGTACAAGGGTCTCCCGATGGACCCCCGATACATCACCCATCTTGCCAATTCGCTCAGGTGGTACGATGAATATTTCGAACACGCGCCCGAGACGCAACGTATCTTTGGGCTCCTGTTGACCTCCTCAGCCGGATACGAGCGGGGCGAACCGTTTGGCCCAACCGGTCCGTTAGACCGTGTATTGATCTATTACGCGGGTCTCGGTACGGAATGGTCCTGGTTTAATCAACGATATCTCGTGTTACACGATGCGATGGAAGCGTATAATCGGCCGCGCGATACAACGGAAGCGATCGATCCCACGATCGGGGTAATCGTCACCGAACGGGGGGATACATTTATTCCACCGGAAGACGAAACGTGGGAGCAGGTTTGGATAGACGGCCCGGTATCGATCTGGCACAGAGGTGATGATTTATGATATTCGTCTTTATTGCCGTTGGTGCGCAGGCGCTCAGCCTGATACTCGCAAAACAGGCGTCCTTTGCAGAGGCTGGTATCGATCGGTATCTCAGTCTCTGGTACCTCGGGTCACTTACAGCGTTGGGAATCCAGGCGATCGTGTGGCAACAGGCGCTCCGCCGTCTGGCGTTGTCGGTAGCGTACCCGATGATGAGTCTCGTATTCGTCCTGCTTCCGATTCTCGGATGGCTGGTCTTTGACGAACGAATTTCAGTTCTTCAAATGATCGGAACGGTATTCATCCTCGTCGGAACGATCGAAATCGACCGGGAGTCTCGCATATGACACCTTCTCTGTTCGCGCTTATTATACTGGCACCCCTGGTTGGGGCTTTCAGTCAGGTTCTGTTGAAGGTTGGGGCGAACCGATTTGGTCAATCGACCTGGTGGCGCCAATACGTGAATACACCGGTTGTATCCGCGTATACGCTTTTTTTTGGTGTGACCGTCATCAATATTTATCTCTTTTCCCAACTCCCGTTGAGCATCGGCAATGTACTGATCGCGATTGTACATGTATTGGTCGCGCTCTCCGGAAGGTTATTCTTTCGCGAGCAGTTGACCCGGCGACAGATCCGCGGCATCGGTCTCACCGTGATAGGGATGGTGTTATACGGACTGGGGATGTGAGCGTCAACGGATATCGTCGTTGATATCGCGCTTGAGTTGAAAAAGGTATTGCAGCGTGCGGCTGGTAATTCGAAATTTGCCGCGTAGCGTACCCCCGCCTTTGGATACACCATACCGGCGCGTGTCAAAGCGAACCGGGTACTCGATGATCGGTATATCGTTGCGGCGCGCAACGGTCAGCAGATACAGGTCCAGGGCGAATCCATCGGGGGCGGCTGAAAGCCGGTCAAGGACAGAGACTGGAAATATCTTTGGCTGGGCGTTGATATCGCGCAACTGCAACCCCAACACGACCGAACACACGAGCGACATACCCGCGGTAAACACCCAATCAAAGAACGGACGTCCGGTGCGTTTCCCTCTTACGATCAAAGACCCGCCCCGGAGCTCGTCCCGGTGGAGATCGTACGCGTCGATAACGTCGGCGGGATCGGTCTGGAGATCCGCGTGCGTCCACGCGCGGACGGTACCCGCGCCCGCACGGACACCGGTCATAATCCCGTGACCGTAATCGTGGCGTCCGGTGACTGTAACGATCCGCATCCTCTGATCTGTCCCGATCAGACGCGGTAGCGCCTCCGCAGTCCCGTCGTCGGAACCGTTGTCAACAAAGACAAACTCTACGTCCTGCCGTTCTCCTATCGCACCGCGACACGCCTGGATCAATTCCGGAAGAGATTCTTTTTCGTTGTAGCACGGGATTGCGACTGAGAGCTGTATCCGCTGCGATCCGTCTCGTTCTGTCATCGCTACCGGTCTATCGAGTACGGGTGGAATGAAAGGGTGTTGAAGTAGTCCTGCCAATAGAGGAATTCACGATAATCACCTTCTGTACGAATCGGTATGAACTTATCTACCTCAAAAATAACAACCTTTCTCTTGCTGAGGATGTTATTGAGGCTGCTGAGAAAATAGATCCGGCCGTCCTGATCTTTTTCTTTTTCTATGTCGATCGCATCAAAGAGATCGCGTGCCCGTTTGAAGATCGCGGTACCGGTA